>CALLLR010000079.1 GCA_938008185.1 uncultured Saprospiraceae bacterium | reverse complement strand
AAAGCCATTAGTACAATGTCAAAATATTTACCAGCAGGTGTATCTGCTTCAAAGATAATCTCGTGGATAGACTCTTTGATCGGGCTGAAATTTGCTCGGGTTGGATCTGACATTTATAAAAAATATTTTGGTAAAAATACTTAAATTTAATCAACGTTTAGAATTTCCCGTACCCTTGGGGCGGGGTAGTTCACTTTGTTTACATACTTGTTTTGAGCAGTCTTGTTCACATATGATTATTTTAAACACGTAATTTTCTTTAATGATAAAATATTATTGCTTGTTTTTCCTTTATTTGATAACTGCGCTACCCTTGTTCGGCCAGCTAGACCCCTATCTGTTTTATCATAAAACGTATACAACAGATGATGGACTATCCTCCCGTTATATAGAGGATATCTATCAGGATAGTCGGAATTATATCTGGGTAGGCTCAGATTATGGGGTAAACCGTTTTGATGGTCAAAAATTTAAGGTATATAATCAAGGTAAATATAAATTACGGTCCGATAATATCAATCAGATTCGGGAAGACCAAGCTGGTAATATCTGGTTTATTAACAGAATGCATTATTATGATAATGGTGTCAAATGCTGGCATAAAGTTTCCGTGGATATTCTTGATCAGCAAAAAGATAGGATGATCCCTGTCGATGAATATCTGGGAAAAGAGGTTCCTTTTGAATGGTCAGACGTATGGCAAATTGCGCAGGATGAACTTTACGGTTTATGGATAACCACCGCCAAGGGGGAAGTATACCAATATACGGATAAATTCACAAAATTTCCCATTGATTCCAGTTTGATAAACAAAGGAATACTATATCCTTTATTGGATTCGGGGTTTTTAATTATACAACCGGGTAGCATCACCAAGTTAGATGCGAATCGGCAATTGATTTATCAGTCAGATTTTTCAAATCGAATCATAAAAATTTTTTCGACTGAAGAAGGTCAGGTATTTCTTTTTACGCAGGGTGCCAGCAGATCACTTTATAAGATAGATCAGGAAGGAGATATCTTTTTATTTGATAAAAAAGACGTAGCAAATACGCAGTCATCTCAGATAAAACGCTTTGGAATTGATACCAAAGAAAGGTTGTGGTTAGAAGGGCCCGATGACCGGATTTCACTTTTTGAAAACGGAGCAAGAGTACTCAATAACAATTTGGACAGATTTATTTTAGCCGAAAGAACAAATGGACTCACCTTTTTTGTGGGAGATAAAAGCGGAGGAATTTGGTATAATGATATCAATGGGTTGAATTATATGAGTTTTAATAAATCCAGCTTTACACCTTATATGGACAACGCCAAAATTAGTATGCGTGGTATCTATAAACTGACGGATTCTACTTTGTTTGTGAATACCTATAGTGGCTATTTTGAACTCAATAAAAATACGGGATATTTTGAACCTTTCGAAGTGGAAGAATTTACCACTTATTCCCAAGATGGAATTATGTGGGATGGATATATTTATAATAGTATCTATGGTCCCAGTATCATCAAAATAAATCTTAAAGACCATACTAGTGAAGTCCTGTACCTGGATAAGAATAATCGATCTCTAAACTCAAAAACATTTATTCGGTCACCTGATAGTTTGATCCTGATCGGCGCCAATAGTGGATTATATCTACTCGATCCTGCCATTGACACTGTTTTACCGTATGATCGATATAACGAATTTGAATCGCTGAAAGATTTGATTATCAACAGTTTCAGCGAAGTAGATGGTCAGGTTTATATTTGCACTGCTAATGGACTCTTTATATTGGACTGGGAGGAAGGTATTATTGCGCACCACAAGTTTGAATTTAATCATCTATTGTATCTGTACCAGGATGAGGATGGCGTCAACTGGATTGCGACCCGTGGAGGTGGTCTGCTGGAATGGTACCCAGAAGATAATCATCTGACGCGCCAGTATACGACCAGCCAGGGATTTTCGCATGATATTCTTTATGCGGTTTATGAAGGAGTGAATAACCAACTTTGGCTACCGAGCAGTAAAGGATTAATTTGTTTTAACAAAAAGGATAAAACAGTCATCGTCTACTATAAAACAAACGGACTAACCAGTAACGAATTTAACCAATACGCACACTTTCAGGATACGGATGGGACCATTTACTTCGGCGGAGTTAATGGTATGGTTGCATTTGATCCAGCCAAAATAAGACAATTTCCGGAGGCTGATGCTAACTCGCCAATTATCGTTACCGACATCACGGTAGTTCGCAAGGATAATAAAATCTACAACGTCTCCGAAAATGGAATAAACAGGGGAGCAACCTTAGTGCTCAACGGAGATATTCAATCAGCTAGTTTAAAATTTGCGCTACTGGATTATGACCGACTGGAAATAAATCAGTTTTTTTATAAAATAAAAGGAATACACGATACTTGGCAGGCCATGGACAATCACTATGTTCGACTCAATGGTTTACCTGGTGGAACCCACACCATAGATATTAAGGTACATGCTGGTATCAAGATGGAAACCATCTATGCTTCTGTACAAGTACAGGTACTCAAACCCTTTACAGAGACTTGGCTTTTTTATAGCCTCTGCGCCCTGGTTTTTCTGACCCTCGGGGTTTCTCTCTCCCGCTACCGGATCTACCGTCTGGATGAAATCAATCGTAAACTGGAAAAAAAGGTAAAACAACGAACCCAAAAAATAGAAGATGATAAGGTCCTGATTTCCCAACAGTATCGGGAAATGGAGCAGATTAGCAAAATCAAAGATCACCTGATCGCCATTATCGGACACGATTTGAAAGATTACGTTTCGACCTTTGAAGGCATTGAACAAAAAATAAATTACCTCATTCGAAGCAAGCAAGTGGAAAGAATTCCTCAGTTGGCTGAGTTTATTGAAAACTCGGCCCATGATCTAAGCCTATTGTTAGATAATTTACTCAACTGGGCGCTCAAGGAAAGGGGAGATCTTCTACTACACCCCGATACGGTAAGCGTGCAATCTATTCTGCAGGATGTTCTGGATAGATTGGATAAATTAATTACAAAAAAAGAGATCGTATTATTAGTAGATATTCCAAATGAGCTCCGGATGTATGTGGATGGACTGACCTTGCATAGTTTACTGCGTAATATTATCCACAATGCGATTAAATTTTCCCATCGAAAAGGAACCATCAACATTTCCCACACCCAAAAAGATGGTTTTGTTAGCTTGCATATTCAAGATCATGGCATCGGTATGACTCCCTATCAGCTAGATCAGGTACGGAACGATACCGAAGAAATTATTTCAACCCGAGGAACGGAAAACGAAGCAGGAACCGGAATGGGATTATTACTCTGTCGGGAAATGCTCGAAATGCAATCCGGAGCATTAGACGTTTCCAGCAGCGTTGGAGAGGGAACCATCTTCTCTATTATTCTACCCAATAGAATACGTGCTAACAGTTCACAAGAAATAAGTGTATAGACAGGAATTTTTAAAATAATTTACTATCTTTGTCTTATTATTTTGATAATTAATTTATTTTAATTTTCAGAATAAAAAGGACTACCCAAACATTTCTTTTATTTCATCGGTTTTAATGCCGGTCTGTACCTGTTTACACACTAGGTATAAAATCTTTTTATTCTCTATTTCTCATGACTACGTTTAATATTCTGCTTGTTGAAGACAATCTGTCTTTTGCGCTTGAGATTGAAATGTTGATCAAAGAGCTAAACTATGGTTTTGCTGGTCAGGTTGATAATGCCAAGGATGCCATCGCTGCGATAAACAAATACACACCTGATTTGGTACTGATGGATATTGGAATTAACGGCCAGGTCAATGGTATCGAACTGGCAAGTTCCTTAGAGAAAAAAAATATCCCATTCATTTTTATTACTCAAAGCAGGGATCGTGCTACTTACACGCACGCTCAATCCCTCAAACCTCTGGCCTACTTGGTAAAACCTTTTGATTTACTTACACTTCAGAGTACCGTGGAACAGGCAGTACGTACCATCGAAGATGGTGATAAAAAAGAGGAAGCTGCGACTGATAGCGATCAGGAATGTTTTTATATCAGAAATAATAATGTGCTAAATCGTATAAAATATAGCGAAATCTACTGGATTAAATCCGATGGAAATTATTGTAATATTCATACGGAGAAAAAGAAATTCGTAACAAAAATATCTCTGGTATCCATCATGAAAAAGTTGGAAAAACTGGATTTTATGAGAGTACACAAGCAATATATCGTTCCTGTCCACCGAATTGAAAATATCAATTTGTTCAATAACTTACTATACGTAGGAGAGAAATTGATTCCAATTGGACGTAGTTATAAAGCAAATTTGGTTAAACAACTGGATTTAATTTAGACTTTTTTAGAATTTGTTTTTTCTTTTACCCCCAAAAAATTAGTGTTTATCACCTCCAATCGGGTGATTCTAAACTTTACACGGTATTGTCCGTGGAAAGGACTTAATATTAATCTTTACAAAATGGCTAAAGGCCTTACACTAATTTGGAATGAAGACACCTTCTGCACAGTTATTTTATCTAATAAAAAAAATGAGCGCCGCTGAAAAACGGTTTCTCAAAATTCACTTTTCTTCTGTCAAATCCCACTTGACAGAGTTATTCGATTTCATTAACGGACAGGATAGTTATGATGAAAAAATTGTGAAGGCCAATTTTTCTGATAGCTTAATTTCTAAAAATTTAAAAGTTTACAAAGTCCAATTGGCCGAATTAATCATGCGGAGCCAGGTGGCCTACCATGCCAAACGGAGTGTGCGGAGTCAGATTCGTATTTTATTAGAAGAAGTAGATATTTTGATTGAACAATTTCTTATTCCTATGGCAATGGGGCGACTCCAAAAAGCCATCGATATTGCTAAAAAACATAATGAAACTGGATTGTTAGTCGTCGCACTGCAATATCAGTTTGAACTGGAACGATATGTGTCCCGACAAAAAGTGAAAGAACCCTTTAAAGGAGATGGTAAAGCCTTAAACGAAGCGATAAATACACTTAGTCTTGAAACACAACTGGTTCAATTGATGAGAATACTTGATGCTTCTTATCTCTCTGGTAATGGGAAAGAAAAATTAATGGTAGCCAACACCCTCAAAAATATTCCGCATAAGGAGGAGTGGCAGAGAGGAGACAATACTGCTGCTTTTTTAATGGCCAAACTAGAAGCGCTCACCACAGATAACCTCCCGGACCGTATTGCGCAGCAGGAACAAATAATTGAAAAATTTCAAACGAGTCATTATAATTTTCCCAACAGCAAATATAGCCATATTGAAATGTTGAGTGATCTACTGGATTCTTACGTAATCACTACCAGAAAAGACAAAGTAGCAGAAATTATTACTGACCTTGGTAACCTTTTTGCAGAAGAGCAATACAACGCTAAATTTTTGTATTTACCCGCCTATATAGAAGCAAAACATAATTTTTATCATGGCATCGCTACACACCGATTGTCTTCCTTTGGTGCTATTTCCGGACTGGATCCGGGCGTAGAGCTGGAGGTTGAAAATACGTTCGCTCTTGGGTTTTACATCTTTGAGATACTCTCAAACATGACGCTTGGCGAAAGTGAAAAAGTTAAAAACCTCTTGTCCGTTTTACAAGGAGAAACAAAATCAGAATTTCCGGACGAAAATGTATTACTGGATTTAATCGAGATGATCGATCATTACGAATGTGATAACTTGCGGACCGTAAATTATCTGTTGTCCAGTTTTCAGCGTAAACTAAAAAGAGGAAAGGCTTTTACTCCTTTTACGGTGGCTACTTACGACTTCTTCAGAGAAATTATTAAAAATCCTGAGCAGAAAAAAATGCTTGCGCAGGCATTTTTATCGAAAATTTCCGGATTTAAAAACGATAACGTACAGAAGAAATGGATGCAGTTTCACCTGAATAACTGGGTGGATTGCTTGCTGCATGATCTTAAATTTAGTGCGCTGGTTTACGAAAAATCTATGCTGAACAGGCGCCAATTTGGACGACAACTATCAGAGGATTTATCACTGCGTACGGAAAACAGATAAGGAGACTGTACGAACAAGTGTGTGGCCTCCCTGCCCTGCGGGTTCGCTAGTAATTATCATTTGCTCAGGCATCCCGCACCTTTGGGTTTCCCGAGAAGATGCTCGGGACAGGCTATAAAGGAAAGCTTCCGCGCTGACACAGTATTAGCGGACACTCCCCAAATAAGCGGATAATTTTAAATGAAAATTTTTTATTATATCCACTTTTTAATTAAATTTGCATTATAATTTTTTTATATTTCTTTTTCTTTGTCTGCAAACTTTTCTCTCTCCCCCAAAAGTATCGGATAACCTTCAAGGTTGCCGATTAAGTTACTAAAATTGAATTTCAAAATACATAACACATAACTATGTCAACTACTATAAAAGCAGTGATCGTCGAGGACGAGGTTAACGGAGTCATAAATTTAAAAAATCTGCTGAGTCGCTATCGTCCCGACGTAGAGATCATTGCGACTGCGGATAGTGTCGCTACGGGTATTGAGATGTTTAATAATCCAGATATTAAACCTGATCTTGCTTTTTTAGATATCAACCTGGGTGATGGGCTGGTCTTTCAGATGCTTAATAAAATACCGAAACCGAAAAATTTTGATGTGATCTTTGTGACGGCTTACGAAAGGTTTGCAGTTCGTGCTTTTCAATATAGTGCCATCGGTTATATTATTAAGCCAATTGATCCGGATTTGTTAGTCGATGCGATTTCTCGTATTATTCCCGGTGAAAAAGGGCAGATTGATCAGCGATTGGAGGTATTTAAAAACCACTATAACAATCCTAACACATTCGAGAAGATTAGTATTTCCGCTACCGATAATATTTATTTTCGCAATATTCGGGATATTATCCGCTGTGAAGCAGAGGATAATTATACCCATATTTACTTAAAAGGCGGGGAAAAAATAACGGCATCCAAAACCATTAAGTTTTATCAGGATATGCTGGCCAACTACAACTTTTACCGGGTACATAAATCACACCTCATTAACCTGAACTATATGAGGGAGTTTGTAAAAGGCGATGGAGGATACCTGGTAATGGACGACAAAAAGCAGATTGAGGTTTCCCGCAGACGGAGACCCGCTTTTATGGTCAGAATCAACAATCTTCAAAATGGAATGATGCTCTAGTGAAAATGGGCGTTTTAGGTGCGATTCTTGAGGTAGAATATTATATGTTTTTAAAAAAAATGTTTGATTGGGCCATTTGATGACTATGTTCATTGGCAAATATAACTAATTGATAAGAAGTGCTTAATAAATGTTGTTTTTTTGTAATGTGCTGAATTTCAATTATTTGTGAACGACCTGAAGAAGAGAAAGAAGGACTAATTATTTGTAAAGCTAGGATAAAGATGTAATTTAGCATTACGCTTTTAAAAGCTAGGAAGGAATTGTCCAGAATTTAAAATTACACAAACATATTTTACTATGGGAAAGAAGAAAAAACTCATGGATGTAAAGCGGGATTTACAGATCATTAAGAAAAATAATCTCGGTAAACTAACTGGAGGTAGAAAAACAAAAGGCGGCAGTCGCTGGAACACTTGTGGTGGTCTGGTTCCTCAGTAATTTTTTGCTACTAATTGTTAGATTCATACCAAAATTAAGGTTACACTTGTCCGGCAATTGTAACCTTAATTTTTTGTGCAATACTTCAATATTTTTAAGTCATGTCTCAGGTACGAACCAACACCGCAGCGGTTAGGCAATTGGAAGATCGCTTGGCTAATCAGAAAAATAAAAGTCAGCGGCTTCTGCTGCTCGACAAACTGGCGGAGCATTTTATGTTTACCAACTACAAAAAGGCGCTGAACTACCTGAGTGAAATGAAGTCTATTCTTAACGAATCGCCTAATCAGGACTTTCTTTTTAACTTTCATCTCTATACGGCCTTTATTGAAAACCAGCTCTATAATTATCACCTGGCGGATATTCACCTCAAAAAAGCCATCCATATTGTGGAAGAGCGTGGTGAAGTGCACCAGCAAATAGATACTTACATTGATTACGCTGGTATTTGTATCAATCTTGATCAGCACCAGGAGGCAACACTGTATCTTGACAAAGTTGCAAAATTATTAGAATCCTTTCCCAACAAAAGGTTGGAGGCCCGCTTGGTTTGTCGACAAGGGATGTTGCAGTTGCACTATCGCGACAGTGAAAAGGCAATTAGTATGCTGCTGGAGGCAGATAAAATTATCGACCGTCTGCCCGTCAAATTAACGCTGAAAGACTATTATTTTCGAACTATTATTCATAGTGGATTGGGTAGAATCTATCAGGACAATGGACAGATCAATAAAAGTATCAACGCTTATCTGCGGGTGGTTAACTGGTGCGAATCCCTGGGTATGCAAACCCGTTTGTCTTGGCATTATTTAAACGTAGGTAATGGCTACACTGCCAACCAGGATGATTTTCGGGCCAAAAAATATTTTCGTAAGGCCATCAAAATTACCGATGATATCAGCCAGAATGCACGTGCCGGGGCATACGCTAATTTGGGGTACATTTATTTTAAAGAAGAAAAATACGACGAAGCACTTGAACTATATGATCGTGCAGAATATCTTTACCGCGAAAAACCCCGCCGTAACTTGGTCAATTTTTCCATTATCGACTGCCGACGGGCTCAGCTTTATGCCAAGCTAGGCAAAAATAGCAAAGCTCAGAAGTATTTTGTCTCCGCTATCGAAAATGGTAAACAAAGTAAAGACGATTTACAAACGGCTACGGTTTGTCAAGAGGTAGCGAGTTATCATGCGAGTATTGATGATTATAGAAATGCCTACGATTTTCAGGTCTTACACGATCATATGCTAAGCAGGCATAATGATACCGTCCGGGATCGAACCCGGATTGAAGTAGAGGTGAAATACGAAGCAGAAAAGAAAATTCACGAAGCAGAGGTACTTCGTCTGGAAGCTGACGGACTAAAACTAAAGGCTTTAAGAGCACAGATGAATCCCCACTTTTTATTCAATGCGCTTAATTCTATTCAGACTTTTATTACTTCTGATGAGTCGGGAATTGCCGCCAAATATCTCGCAAAGTTTGCCTTGCTCATGCGACAAAGCCTCGAATACTCGGATGTGGAGACCATTTCTTTGGAAAAGGAAATCAATTTTTTGGAAAATTATCTTTACATCAATCAAAAACTTCGCTTTCAAAGTAAACTCAACTATACCATTCAAATTCACGACGATATCGAAGAAGATATCATGGCAATTCCTACGATGATCGTTCAGCCTTATCTCGAAAATGCTATTGAACACGGATTAAGGACCGTAACGGAAGGTCAGCTAAAACTTGAATATTCACTCCATGATGAAAATACGATTCTTTGCGTTGTACAGGACAATGGAGTAGGACGTGCTAAAGCTGCGGAATTACGAGAGGCTGATCTCATCCCTAATCACCATCGGTCTATGGGAACTTCCATCACAGAACAACGACTCGAAATTCTTAATAAAATTCAAAACGATCGGGTAAAAGTAAATACCATCGATTTGACTGATCCTGAAACTGGACGCGCTGCTGGCACCCGAGTCGAAATATTCTTACCAATCGAAACCATTCAGGCGTAATATTTTAATATTAAAAATTACCGTTATATATTTTATACCTACCGCTTCCTGCGGTCTGGCTACCATCAACTAAATACCGTTTTTATATACTGTATATTCGTTATATATTGCAGATAGTTTTCTCATAGTATGTTTGTTTAATCTTCCTGCATCTCGATCCCTCCTGAGTTGCAGGAATTTTTTTTGCCCTTTAACAAGCTGTAATCCACTAATCCGCACATCCGCACATCCACTAATCCACCAATCCGCACATCAAAGAATCCACCAATCAAAGAATCCGCACATCCACTCAAAAAACCATTAACTAACCCAAAACTACCACTTACCGCTGATTTTACCCCGTATGCTAAAAACCGTTTTTTTTAACCCGAAGTCTATAGTACCTTGGTCTTAGTTTTCTCATAGTATGTTTAATTTTCCTACACTCTAATCCCTTCTGGAGTGTAGGAATTTTTTTTTGCCCGTCCGTTTCCTTCCCGTTTTTTTCAATAATCGATAGATTCATTGAGTGTGAAACATATTTGTTTTTATTTTAATACCATATTCTAAACAATTTACACCATTTTTTTATAATATATAACCGTTAAGTAATTAGCGTTTTAAATATGAGTTAAAAAATCTTATTTTGTAGATGTGTAGTTTTCTCATAGTATGTTTATTTCTCCTACGATCATATGCCTCCGATTGTAGGAGAATTTTTTTCTAAGAACAAAGCATTTCAATTTTTCTTCACTCCTAATATTTCGAAAGATCGTATGGTTTTCGCTCCTGCCTCGTCTACTAAGGTCAGAGTATGCTGGCCCGGTGGTGGATTTAGCGCCAGTTCGTGAAAATCCTGTGTACTTCCCAGGTACGTTTGATTTAAGTGCCAGAATATCTTTTTGCTTGGATCCCGGTGAGTTGCCCGAAAAATAGTTTTGCTCAGTTGTCCGTCCAAATCTACCGGCACCACTATTTTAGCCCCAGCTGGAGGATAGATAAGTTGAATCTGCGTAGTAGTATTTTGAACAACCGGACAATCTGGATGAATAGGTGGTAAGGGGCGATAGCTTGGATGATTGTTGCGGTAGTAGAATTCCTCTACTGGAGGAAGTACAAACCAGGTAGCGGGATGCATCTCACGGGGCATCCGGCAATCACTATTGACCCGGTATACTTCTGTCGCGTCCAGATAAACTCGTCGGTGAAGATGACAACTTTCCAACCGCTCTCGTCCTGGTCCTAACCACAGCGTATCTGCCGGACAATCCTTTAAAGCGTTTAGACCCGATTGCTGACACAATGCTACTTCACGCATCTCATCCCGCGGAGGCGAAAACCAGGCGGGACTTTTTAATAACGCAAAAATATCAAAAAGTACGGGCCCTGCTGCTTTTACACCCACTAGCCCCGGGCGACCTTCACCATCGGCATTACCCGCCCATACGCCTACGACGTAACGTGGTGTCACGCCGACGGCCCACGCATCCCGGAATCCAAAGCTGGTTCCTGTTTTCCACGCGATCTTTTTACCCGAGCCAAACCGTTCCCACTCTCCTTCACTGTTGGGACGTTCCACCGTTCTCATGGCTTCGAAGGTATGCCAGCAGGCTGCGGCGGAAAGCACCGGTGGCTCTTTTTGTAAATCAATTGTTTTTTCTTTTAGCTCTGGTGGCACTCCCAAATCTGCTGGTTGAAAATCCTGTGGATTGTAGCGGCCATCATTCGGTTGAAAATGATTTAGCGTACGGGCCATTCCTGCGTAAGCATTTGAAATTTCCCACAACGAAGATTCTGCTCCTCCTAAAATCAACGTCAATCCGTAGTGCGAAGGCGATTGGTTAATCGAGTTAAGATGCAATTGCTGTAAAGCGAAATGAAATTTTTCCAACCCATAATCCTGCAAAAGTCTGACCATCGGGACATTCAGCGACCGAGCCAAGGCTCTCCTCGCCGGGACCATTC
This sequence comes from uncultured Saprospiraceae bacterium, assembly GCA_938008185.1. Classification (GTDB taxonomy): domain Bacteria; phylum Bacteroidota; class Bacteroidia; order Chitinophagales; family Saprospiraceae; genus JALZUU01. The sequence continues at coordinate 18,496 of CALLLR010000079.1, read as the reverse complement.
CGTCGTAGGATTGATGATAATTTTCGGGGCGGTAACCATTCAGATAAAGTGGTACATCAGATAGCAGAGTAGTGGGAGCAATTTGTCCATCGTCCAGCGCGCAAGCGTACAAAAATGGTTTGAGAATACTGCCAGTACTACGTGGTGCGGGAATAATATTTACCGCGGACTGGTGGTCCTTAGCTGAACTGGAAACATTGCCAGCATATGCGAGAATTTTATTTTTTTCAACATCCAACACCAGTGCGGCCAGATTATGAATACCGTTACCGGATAAATGTTGCTGGTGTCTTTTTAGTAATTCATTAACCTGTTTTTGTAAATCCCGGTCAATGGTAGATTTTTTCCGGCTAGGCAAATAATTATTTTTAGAAAAATTTTGGAGCCGAATTTCTTCCAGTAGATGCGGCGTTAAATCGGGCAAGGGAAGGGGTTTTTCGGGTAGTGGTTCCAAAAGTGAAAGCTCCAGCGTTTGCGCATCAATTTTACCGTCGGCAACGAGTCGCTTTAACAAACGATTGCGTTTGGCGCGTAACGCCGCGCGGTTACGCCCCGGATGAATGAGTCCCGGACTGTTGGGTAAAACAGCGAGGGTCGCTGCTTCTGCCCAGGATAACTGATCTGGTTGTTTGCCATAATATCGCCAGCTGGCAGCATTTAAACCCACGACATTGCCACCGAAGGGCGCATTGGCTGTATACAAAGAAAGGATTGCTGATTTATCATAACTCAGTTCCATCCGGGTAGCCAGGATGGCTTCGATTATTTTTTGAAAAACAGAACGACTCTTTTTATTTCGGGACATGCGAATGGTCTGCATCGTTATCGTACTTCCACCGCTGACGATCTTCTTATTTTTAAAATTTTGTTGAATGGCCCGGAAAATCCCTATGGGATCAATGCCCGGATGCTGGTAAAATCGTCGGTCTTCAAAAGTAGTCAGTGCGGTTGCAAATTTTTCGGGCACCTGATCCGTTCCCGGAAATCGCCACTGCCCGTCCGCGGCAATCCGGGCTCCTAGCAAATTACCATCCCGATCTTCTAAAACCATTGACAACGGTGTATGAAATAATTGACCAGGCAGACAAAAAAGATAAGCGATAACGAGCAGTAGTCCAAAAACTAAAGTTTTCTTACGGTGGTTTTTAAAAAAGAAATGGAAGGTTTTTTTTAGCATAAGATGGTCAACCTATTTATTTCAACACGATCAGTATTTCTTAACGACGGTAGAAATAAAAGATTGTTGTAAGGGGCATTTTTTACTAAACCTAACTCACCGGTTGAAGAGAGGTTTGGTAAACATTTTATATAGCGCCGTCTAAACCTAACTCACCGATTGAAGAGAGGTTTGGTAAATATTTTGCATCAATCCATCACCTTCCCGATCTCCTCAATCAACCGAATGCCTCCCTCCGAAAATCGCCCAAGCGTCCGGGCATCTTGTTTTGCCTGTACCATAAAAATAAAATTATCTGCGAGTATCTCGTCTGGATGAATAATATAGTTGGTGTTTTTTTGAATTTGTTCGTAAAAGCCCGCTACCTTATTTAGATTCAGGCTACTACTACCGTCATTTTGCGATAAAACTTTAACGGTACGACTATAAGGCGGCTGGATTGGATATAAATTAAATTCTAAGTAATCAAAAAAAACGGGTTTTGCTGGTTCGTATCCTAAACTATTCGCTGCTAAAACCGGTACCGCGAAAAAGGTTTTTTCTCCTTCTTTTAATTCAATTGCGTAGCCCAAATCAATTCCATCCGGGTTTAATAATAATCTTTTCTTTAAAGGTAAATCCATTGCTAAACCCTCCGGAGTATTGAGTTTTTTAAACCCAATTAATTCGTATAACGCTCGTCGCTGCTCCGGATGATACCGAGAATAGATATGAAAAATTTCGTGCAACATCGTCTCATAAAAAGAGGCCCGTTGTCTTTCTTTCAATACGCCTTGCGGAATTAAGATGGTTTGCTCCCGCGTATAAAATGCGCCCGGCCCATAATGATTCCCTTTCAATTTTATTAATTGTAATTCCTTCGGATAAATATCTGGATTTATGGCCTGTAATTGTGGATATATTTCTGCAAAAACCTCCCGGCAAAACTGCACCTCCTCTTCTGTAAAGTCCAACACCTCTGTTTTTAAAAAAGCTTGATACTCGGACAATAAAGCATCCCGATTGATCGAATCCCTGTACGGCCGCTTCATTTGAATCAACATATCCGTAATCCCTATTTTATTGAAAAAATCTTCTTGATCATCCTTTATAATCACCGCTGCCGCTTCCGTACTGTCCAGTAGCATCAAGGGCGCTACAACATCCGTCATCTCCATCCGCTTGTCGTCCGGAGCGGATTTGCAACTGATTAAGATGAGGAGAAGGGCGGCGGAGATGTATTTCATTTTTTTAATGTTAGTAGATTGTTAGTTGGTGATTGGTTAATTGGTTAATCAGTGATTGGTTAATCAGTAAGTTTCCCCAATAGAAGGTCACCGATTAACCATTCTCGCGATAGAAGGCTACTGATTAACAAATCAACCGATTAACCATTCCCGATAGAAGAGCACCGATTAACGAATCAACCGATTAACTAAATCACACCTCCTTCATCGACAACTGCACCCGCTTCCGTTCCAGATCCACGCCCATTACCCGAGCCTCCACTTGTTGTCCCAGTTTTACCACGTCTGCGGGATTTTTTACAAAACGATTAGCGAGTTGAGAGATATGTACCAGTCCACTTTCCTTAATTCCGATATCTACAAAAGCACCAAAATTGGTCACATTGTTGATTACTCCGGTAACGACCATTCCTTCTTTCAGGTCTTCAATGGTTTGGATAGATTTAGAAAACTCAATCGCTTTGGCTGCACCCCGGGGATCAAGACCTGGTTTTTCCAGTTCGCCCATGATGTCCTTCAAAGTAGGCAAACCAACCTGGTCGGAGATATATTTCTTCAAATCAATTTTTTGTCGCAATTGGCGATCGGTCAGTAAGCCGGAAAAATCCGTCCCTAAATCCTTCGCCATTTGTTCCACCAGCTTGTACCGTTCCGGGTGTACCGCAGTGTTATCCAAAGGATGTTTACCATTGCGAATTCTTAAAAAACCAGCGGCTTGTTCGTATGCTTTATCTCCCATTCGGGCCACTTTCAAAAGCTGTTTACGCTGTTTAAATTGTCCGTTTTCGGAACGGTAGTCCACAATGTTTTGCGCGAGGGTAGGGCCCAGACCAGATACATAAGTAAGCAGGTGTTTACTGGCAGTATTCACATTAATACCCACCGAGTTTACACAACTTTCTACCGTTCGATCTAAACTTTCCTTTAGCATATTTTGTTGTACATCATGTTGGTACTGACCCACGCCAATGGACTTAGGATCAATTTTTACGAGTTCGGCCAGCGGGTCCATCAAGCGTCTGCCGATCGAAACGGCCCCTCTTACTGTTACGTCCTTATCCGGGAATTCTTCCCGTGCGACGGACGAGGCGGAGTAAATCGACGCGCCACTTTCATTGACCATAAAAGCATCGACCGGACGTCCGTAATCTTGCCCCGCAAAAAGCTGGTAAGTCTCTCGGCCTGCCGTTCCGTTACCGATTGCCAGCGCGTCAATTTTATATTTTGTAACCAACTTTTTAATGTCGGCGACGGCCTCGTTGATTTTAGACTGCGGCGGATGGGGATAGATGGTACCATTATAAATCAGATTTCCCTGAGCATCCAGACAAACCACTTTACAGCCCGTTCTGAATCCGGGGTCAAGCGCCAGAATACTACGTTGTCCTAGTGGAGCGGCTAGTAAAAGTTGTCGTAGATTTTCGGTGAAAACTTTAATGGCTTCTTCGTCCGCTTTAACTTTGGCAAGGTTTCTAAACTCCGTTTCAATAGAAGGGGCCAGCAATCTTTTGTAGCCGTCCTCTATGGCCATGATGACTTGTTCTCCTGCTGCGTTTTTTTGCTGAACAAATATTTTTTCTAAATGATAACGTGCATCCTCCTCATCCGGACTAATTTTTACCCGCAGAAAACCTTCTTCTTCCCCACGGCGAATCGCTAGTAACCGGTGCGATGGACAACGGCTTAATTTTTCGGAGTATTCAAAATAATCCTGGTATTTAGCGGCCTCTTTTTCTTTGCCACGGACCAGCTTAGCTGCAATAAATGCATCTTCCTTAAAACTTCTCCGGACACTGTTTCGGGCCTCTTCATTTTCGTTAACTTGTTCCGCAATAATATCGCGAGCACCTTTGAGCGCATCCTCTACGGTAGTGACTTTATCAGAAAGTAGTTGCGTAGCAAATTCGTTAATATTGAAATTTTCTTGTAACAGTAGTTTTTCGGCGAGTGGTTCCAGACCGTTTTCGCGGGCGATGGAAGCGCGGGTTTTACGCTTGCGTTTATAAGGTAAATATAAATCTTCCAGTTCGTTAAGCTCGTGAGCATTTTTTATTTTTTTGAGTAATTCGGGCCTCATTTTACCCTGCTCTTCGATGGAAGCAATAATGGTCTCCCGGCGTTTGTCCAGGTCTCTTAATTTTTGCAATTGCTCCTGGATGGTTGCAATTTGTACTTCGTCGAGGGAGCCGGTTACTTCTTTTCGGTAACGGGAGATAAAGGGAATGGTCGCGCCTTCTTCCAGGAGCTTTATGGTATTCGCAATCTTGGTTGTGGGCAAGCCGGTTGCCTTGGAAATTAGGTCGATATAAGTATTCAGCATAGTTTTTTATAGTATGAATTAAATAACTTCAACAAATATACTTGCTTGCAGCCGTTTAGGAGGGAAAAAGAGCAGAAGATTTTTATAAAAAACCAGGATTAGGGACAAGCCCTATTTCAGCCACCAACTTTGAAAGTTAACAAGATAAAATAGAAGTAAGTTTTTTAGAGACCCACTTAATTGAACGACCTCCCGGCAGTTTCTTTTTACACAAGGTTAATACAACAAAAAACACAGATTATTGAATGGTCTCCAACACCTCAACGATTCAACAAGCAAAGCGTTTCAATAAATAAACAAATAAACAAGACATCCGCACATCTACACAAACTCCTGGTCATCTCCCCATTCACTTCTCAGTTTTTTAAATTCTTTCAGCTCCAATTCCTCATCTGGCTCCGGTCTTTCCGGAAATCCTTCCAGTCTATCCAGTTCTTTTTCGATTTCCCGGTCTTCCCATTCTGGGGACATCACCCCTTTTGTAAAAGGAAATCCGAACGTGTTGAAATAATGGATAGCCAGTCCAATTCCCCAACCGGCGGCAGGAAATAAAAACCAGGGTTCGGAATCACCCGTCAGAATGTTGATGACCATTAAAAAACCGATTACCGCAATATAGGCAGCCAGGTGCTGATAAAAAGCTTTTTTCTTTCTGACGATCTTTTTAGCACGTTGATAATTATCCATTTGATTACGTTTTTATACCTAAATAGTTTTTTATTTAAAAAGAATTAACGGTGACCTTATAGCAGGCACTCCATTCAATGACAATCAACAACCTTATTTGTTGCGTATTTTTTTCAACCCTAAAATATCTTCCTGAAATATCCTCCCGTCATACTTCCCAATCCGCCCAGGAGACCGCCAATCAACCCCGTAATAAACATCAAAGCTACGCCGCCGACGCCCCCTAATAAGTTTCCCATTCGATGAGCAATAATATAGCTACCGTGATGAAAACTCCATCCGGCACTTAAGCCCCAAAGCAGAAATATAGCGACCAATCCACAGAGAAAACTCTTCCAACCGTTCATATTCAGGATCGCTCCGGCAACAAAACTAATCAGCACGGCACTCCACCAGGGTAAAATTTGCGCCGCTAAAAATCCAGCGCCAATCATTCCAATTATTCCTAAAATAAATTTCATAAAATTCTATTATTATTAGCAGTTTTATTTTTAAACATCTTCATCACCATATAATATGGCTAAATGGTTTGGACTGATTTAAAAATGTTTTACTATTTATCTTCTTAATCGCGGTGATTGAGTGAAGCAAATAGCCAAAAGCTTTTTTTCTATTGTCGATCCATCAACTCTAATTCATAATACTTACCATTCGCCCAGTCTTCCAGCATATTGTCGTAATTGCCACTGCCCGGATTGCCAGACTGCCCACCGGGATAAATACCGTACGCTTTGGGTTTTCCCGGACCAAAGGCAACAATCATTCGCCAGGAAGGTCCCCAGGTTTCACCAATGGCATTGAGGGTCTTGGGATCTCCTTCTACTTTTAAATCCGTCCTCGAAAAAGCGGGAATAAAACCAATGTGGTTGATACTTAATTTTTTATAATTGGACCATTCCAAAGCATTTCCCTCTGCTTCCCAGTCCGCTATTTTTTTGGCCATTGCTGTAAAACTCAACCTTGCAATTTCTTTTGCCGTTTCTTTTCGATCGGTCGTTTCTTCTAAATCAAAAAAATCGTGGTCTGGTTCTTCATTTAATAACCCAATCGTTCGGCGGTTACGGGGAAAAGGGACTTCGATATTTTTTTTCAGTGCGTAGATTTCGTCCCAGGTTTTTTTATAAAATTGAGTAAACCAGGTATTAAATAAAATAGGTCCGCTAGCTTCGCGTTCATATTTGTAATCCCACTTTGTCAATAATTCAAAATACTTTCTTTCCGGTTCATTCAACGCCGTTTTATCCAAAAATGCCAACAAGGCTGGTAATGCTTCGGCGGCTTTTAAGCCGTAAACATCGTTTTGCAAATCCTGCATATCTGCGACCGTAATCTGCTCCATCGTATCCAGTTGCTGGTTTAATGTTCGACCCCGGTATGCTTCAAATCCGCCGTGCATCGACCAGTACGGATAAGGGTAATTGGCACTGGTGGAGCGTTGATTGGCCGAAGACACAAACCCGCGTTGTGGATTTTTTACGTGTGGTAATTGTTCCATTGGAATAAAACCCCTCCAGTCGGAAGCGGTTGATTCGCCAGATTGTACAGTGGTACCCTGGTCCAGCGTTCGGATCGGTAGCTGGCCTTGCACGGTAATACCAATGTCTCCTTTTTTATTTGCGTAAACAATGTTTTGTGCAGGAGAAGCAAAATTAGTGATGGACGTTTTGTAGTCTGTATAATCTTTACTGCTATTTAGACCCAGGAAGGTTTTTAATTCGTTCCCCGCTGAGTTATGCGCCACCCAACGCATCGCCAAATCTTTATTCAGTTTCCCGAGGTATTGGTGAACTACCGGCCCCCAGCGCGTATAACGTACCGTATCATAAACCGTTTCCTGGCCTTTTACTTTGTATGCTTCAACTTTTAATGCTGCGGATTCTTCTTTACCGTCCACTAAATATTTTTCTTTTTTTGCGTCGGTCCAGTTTATTTTATACCAGTCGACGACGTCATGTCCCACGTTAGTAACGCCCCAGGCCGAAGTTTCGTTAAATCCGATTACAATCCCCGGAACGCCGGGCAGACAAACGCCGTATACATTGGAGGTTGGCGTATTTATTTGTAGCTCAAACCAAATAGAAGGTAAGGTCAGTCCAAGATGCGGATCATTACATAAAATAGGGTAGCCGGAGGCAGTTTTACTACCCGAAACTGCCCAGTTATTACTGCCTAACTGTGGTGGAGGTTTACTGTAAACTTTATGTTCAATCAGACCGATTGCCGGGGGAGTAGTTTTAGGCAAATCGACTGGGGTAAAATCAAAAACGACGTCATTCGGAATAATTGGTGATTCGTTGGGGTAGAATTGGGGGTATAAATCTGCAGTGATAGAGTCTCCTAATAAATTTTTTACATTGGTCATTTCAATATCTTCATTGGCACGGGAAAGCATTTCGGCCATCGCTTTATTAAAGAGTGCAGTTTTTAGGGGCGTCCAGGGTTCTGGTTTATAATTTAATAATTTAAATTCGATGGGATAATCGGCAGGCTGGAGTTGATCAATAAAAGCATTTACGCCATTGGTGTAGGCTTCCACCAAAGTGAATTCGGGCGACTTTTTCCAGTTATCCAACGCATTTTCGGCGGCGAAAACCATCCCTCGCCTTCGTTGTAATTGATCTCTTTTCAGTGTTTTGGTTCCCATAATCTCGCTAAGCCTTCCACTGGAAGAGCGAGTGGATATATCCATCTGCCAGAGTCGGTGTTCTGCCAGTAAATAGCCCTGCGCAAAAAGAGCGTCTTCGGTGGTTTCCGCAAAGATATGGGGAACCCGACGTTGATCAAAAATTATTTTTACTTTTTTGGTCAGTTCAGAATGCTCCAGATAAACCGTCTCTTGTTTTCCTTGCTTCTGTTCTCCATTTTGCCAAAAGCCAGTAAATGGATTCAGAACTTTTCCCAGTGGCGGAATCGGGGTTCCTGGAATAGGGTTGTCTAATAGTATTGTAAAAAAAAGACAGATTATGGCACTGAGGCCAAACTTTAGAATTATTTTCATGTTTTCTATCAAAATATATAATGACCCAATATAGTGATATTACCCGATTTTTTGCCATTATTAGCTTGATATTGCTAATCGGCTGTGAGTCCAGATCCGTAGATCGGCAACAGACTGGGAATGTACGTTTTAAAACGACTGCTCCTTCTCTGATTTATTTTAAAAATATCAAAAGTCTAAAGTATCAAAACGATCAAGATCCAAAAAGTCAAATGGATTTTTATCGCCCCAAGACTTTTATGAAAGCGACCAACCTACCGATCATTTATCCCATAATTGTCCACAATTGGCTGGAGGACGAATCTTATCTGGTTTTTGAAAAGAAAAATATACCCGATTCGGCTAGAATACTGGTGGAAAACAACGCTGGAAATAGCACCGAACTCAACTGGCCGGACGAAGACTATTTAGAAAAATTAGTGTTTGTGCAGCAACTCGAAAACGCTTTAAAGTTAAATCAAAATATCCAGATTGAAGAGATTGGAGGGAACGCAAAACCGCTCAAATATAGCATTCCCGAAAGGACGAGTTTTCTGACGGTTGTACAAGATTTTCTAAATTTAACAGAAACAGCCAGTAGCAGAGCAAAAAAGTGACAGTATTTTGGGATTTTTTTACCTTATTAGCGTCACAAAATAGGAGGTATAGATTTACTTTGGAACCTAAAGATTATTGTTATGCGTTATTATGTATGTCACACTTTTTTAATCAAACGCTTTTGAATTCAAGACAAAGGTCTTATAATTGCTTAACTAAAATTATTTAAAAGTAGTTTTTGTGTTTATTTGTTTGGGTTAGGAATCCTTGTTTTTTTGTAAAAACAAGGATTTTCTTTTTCTATGAACAAAAAGCAATGAAGTTGTTTAAGAATTCCAAAAGCAGCCGAGAGGTAGAGAAAGTTATTCAACTCTAGCCTCTTTTTTGAGCCTGCCGGCAGGCTGGTTGGAGGATTTTATCAGCTCGTAGGCAATTTGGGAGTTTTTAAACAACTTCAATTAAAAAGCCCCTTGATTATAAGAAATAATCAAGGGGCTTTTCTAGCTAAATAAATTTTACGATCTGTTTATTAACCGGGTATATTTAGTTTCCAGCTGGGCTAAAAACGTTAGGCGCTTCTACTGGCAGGCCATTTGGCTCTGCTTCTTTCTTTAAAACCTCACCTTTAATGGTCAGCTTTTCTTTTCCAGAAGTCGTATTAGTCGTTAAAGTAACAGACTTTACAAATTTACCAATTCGCTTGGTGTCGTAACGAACGTTAATTTTCGCTTGCTCGCCGGGCATAATTGGCTCTTTTGGATATTCAGGAACGGTACATCCACAGCTACCTTTTGCGTGGGTAATCTGTAATGGCCCATTACCCGTATTGGTAAAAAGAAAACTTCTCAAAGGATCAGAATTCTGCTCAATGGTTCCATAATCAACGGTCATTGTTTCAAATTCCATTACGGGACCGCTGGCCGGTGCTTCAGCAGGTGTCGCATCCTGAGCAAAACTGATGCTGCTAATCATAGCAACCATAAATAGTAGTGTGAAAATCTTTTTCATTATATTAAAATTTTATATTTGGTTCATGAAAGAAATAATATTGTTCTAATTTTTGAGCAATAACTATTTTAATCGCTCTATTTACAAATGTAACTTTTTACCACGCAAATCAAAAGGATTTTACGATTTTTTAGCCGTTAAACTATCGTTAAAACATTATTAGTAATAGTTAGCTAATAACCTGTAATTTGAGTCGGTCACTTCTTAGACTCTCGGCAACTCAAATGGTTACATTCAAGGGGCAAATAACACACCACTTTAACAAAATCTTGAACATTTTTATTTAAGTTCCGGCGAAAATTCGTATTTTGCTTGCACCAAATTATTCTAACTGTGCGGAGTTAAAAACATACGATTCAATACCTTCTACCCAATCCTTCGTGCCCTTAACCATGGTGAAAGCCTATTAATTAATTAATGAAAATGATTACGAATTCTTTAGTAATTCAAGAACTTACCAGTAAAAAATCACAAAAAAAGCAATTGACAGTCGAAATACTCAAGGATTACTGGATTTGTCGTGTCAGTCGGGAAACCAGTCTTATGGGGCGGAGAGAAGTACTCACGGGAAAAGCCAAATTCGGCATTCTCGGTGATGGAAAGGAAGTTCCCCAGGTAGCTATGGCCCGTGCCTTTAAAAAAGGGGATTGGCGCTCCGGATACTATCGGGATCAGACTTTTATGTTCGCCCTCGGATTAAGTTCTGTAGAGGACTTTTTTGCCCAATTATACGCGGATACTGAAAATGACCCTTTTTCTGGTGGTCGTCAAATGAATGCTCATTTTGCCAGCCCAATGGTAGACAAAGAGGGTAATTGGATTAATCAATTAGAAATTCACAACATTTCCAGCGATATCTCTTCTACGGGGGGGCAAATGGCCCGTGGTTTGGGACTGGCTTTTGCTTCCAGGAAATATCGCACCATAGATTCTTTAAGAAATAATACTATTTTTTCCAAAAATGGCAACGAAGTATGTTTTTGTACCATTGGTGATGCCAGTACCAGTGAAGGTATTTTTTGGGAATCCATAAATGCGGCCGCCGTAATGCAGGTACCCATGGCCATCTCAGTCTGGGATGATGGTTACGGTATTTCCGTTCCTAAAAAATTTCAAACCGTAAAGCAAAGTATCTCCGAAGCACTCCAGGGTTTTAAAAGAACACCAAAAGAGGCGGGTATCGAAATATTTAACGTTAAAGGGTACGATTACATAGCCCTCAGAAAAACCTACGAAAAAGCGATCGCGCTTAGTCGTAAAGAACACGTTCCCGTACTCATTCACGTAGAGGATCTGACGCAGCCACAGGGACACAGCACCAGTGGATCCCACGAACGGTATAAGTCAAAGGAGAGACTGGAATGGGAAAAAGAACACGATTGTATTCTGAAAATGCGGAACTGGATGCTGGAAAAAGGATATGCGGATGAAGAGATGTTGGATCAAATTGACGCCGAAGCGAAAACTTACGTTCGCACCGCAAAAAATAATGCCTGGAAAAAATATTCCGATCCGGTAGAAGACCAACGTCGCGAATTGGTCAGCATTATTGGGCAAATCGATAAAAATGAGGAAAGTGAAAAGGTGATAAAAGAACTCAATAATCTTATCAACCCTTCACTTAGCGAAATATATCAGATGGGGCGTCGGTTTTCTTACGCATCAGGAGCTGGAACCGACCCCGGGCGAGAGGCATTAAAAACCTGCCTGTCTGAAATTAGCCAGCTCGGTCAGAAGCGGTATTATACCAATCTTTATAGTCATTCTAAATATTCCGCGTTAAATATTCCCATTATAGCACCGACCTACGCCGAAGATGCTCCCGAATTAAATGGTTATCAGATTATCAATAAATATTTTGATTTTGTATTGGATAAGTATCCCAACGTTGTAGCTTTTGGAGAAGATGTTGGTAAAATCGGAGATGTTAATCAAGGCTTTGCCGGACTTCAGGAAAAATATGGAATTGAAAGAGTCTTTGATACTGGAATCCGGGAATGGTCCATCATGGGACAAGCGATTGGCCTGGCCATGCGTGGATTTAGACCCATCGTAGAAATTCAATATCTGGATTATCTGATATATGGACTCCAACCGCTCTGTGATGATTTGGCAACCCTGCGCTATCGCAGTAACGGACTTCAACAGGCACCGGCAGTTATTCGTACCCGGGGGCATAGGTTGGAAGGTATCTGGCACGCGGGCTCACCAATGGCCATGCTTCTGAATTCGCTCAAAGGTATGTATATCGCAGTTCCTCGTAATATGGTCCAGGCCGCCGGAATATACAACACACTCTTACAAGGAGATGATCCTGGTCTGGTGGTAGAATGCTTGAATGGCTACCGATTGAAGGAAGCCTTGCCGGAAAATATTGGCGAATTTACCGTTCCTCTTGGCGTACCAGAGATTTTAGAAGAAGGGACGGATGTCACCCTGGTCACTTATGGTAGTTGTATTCGCGTAGCCATAGATGCTGTAAATATGCTGGAAAAACACGGTATCTCTGTAGAATTAATTGATATTCAAACCTTAATACCTTTTGATCTGGAAGGTCATGTTTTAAAATCATTAAAGAAAACAAATCGGCTGGTCATCCTTGATGAAGATGTACCTGGAGGAGCAAGTGCGTACTTATTGACGGAAATACTGGAAAAACAAAATGGGTACCGATATCTGGATTCTGCCCCGCTTACCATCACCGCCGGAGCACACCGAACACCATTTGGATCAGATGGTGATTACTTTACTAAACCAAATCCGGAAAAGGTATTTGAAAATATATATTCTTTAATGAAAGAGACGCATCCAACAAATTATCCCTTGTCCTTTAACAAAAAAATCTAGCCCTAAAGATGACTCATGGCTATTGTGCTTTTGCTTCGTACTTTTATGCTTCGCGGTCAAGCCAGCAAGAAGCAAGTGGTAAATAACATAAATTCATATTAAGGCTTATATTTACCTAAACTTTATCAAATTTGGGGCGTATTATTAAAAACCTTCCAAGTTTGTGGGCTTAAATTAATTTATCCTTAATTATTAAATCATAATTGTGTCGAAGAGGTTAGTCATTATTCCGACTTATAATGAAAAAGAAAATATCGCCAATATTATTGCGGCGGTCTTTTCATTACCTGCTTCCTTTCATATTTTGATTGTCGACGACGGTTCTCCAGATGGGACTGCCAATATTGTAAAAAAACTTCAACTAACCAGTAATGGAAAATTACACATCATTGAACGAGAAGGGAAATTGGGATTAGGAACGGCCTATATTGCGGGTTTTCGGTGGGGACTGGCACAGGATTATGATTATATTTGCGAAATGGACGCTGATTTTTCCCATAACCCAAAAGATTTATTGAGATTAGTTGAAGGCTGTGAAAAACAAGGAGTTGGAATGACCGTCGGATCACGTTACACCAAAGGCGGAAAATTGGTAAACTGGCCCTGGGATAGAGTAGCATTGTCTTACGGAGCGTCCCTTTACGTTCGAGCCATCACCTGGATGAACGTCAAAGACCCTACCGCTGGATTCGTTTGTTACCGACGTGAGGCACTTGGAAATATTGATTTAGATAAAATAAGATTCGTCGGTTACGCATTTCAAATCGAAATGAAATACGCCGTCTACTCGCTAGGGTATAAAATTGTTGAATTACCCATTACTTTCAAAGATAGAATCTTGGGTGATTCTAAAATGAATTCGAATATTATTAGCGAAGCAGCACTGGGAGTTATCAAGATGAGATGGCAAAGACTTTTCCACAATTATGAGAAAAAGGGTGTTAAATCAAAAATGAAATCAGAAAACTCAACTTCCTCTTAATGACTGGATTAACTACCATATTACATGGTTTTTTACCCCAAAAATCAACAGATAGCCACTGTTGATAACTTTTTTTTCTTTTTTGGTGGGAAAAAGTGGGAAAATGTGTCATTTTATATTAGCTTTGGAGATAAATATCGAATAAAGGTAAGCAAATGCCACAATTATTAGGAGAATATGACTGTAAGATCGACGCCAAAGGACGTCTGCGTTTGCCCGCAGCACTCCTTAAGCAGTTACAGGCATTCGGTTCTTCTGATTATGTGATCAACCGTGGAATGACCTCGTATCTGACCCTGTTTCCTAAAACTATCTGGGAACATGAAAGTGCGAAAGTGAAAGCCTTGAATGGATATATTGAAAAAAATCAGGCTTTTAAAAGATACTTCTATCGGGGTGCTACTCCTTTAGAACCAGACAGCGCAGACCGGATTTTATTACCAAAATCCTTAATCGAATACGCGGGAATCAAAAAATCGGTCATCATCCAGGGAATGGATGATCGGGTTGAAATCTGGGACAAAGAAGCCTACCTGAATGATATTAATCAAGAACCTGCAGATTTTAGAAAATTGGCAGAGGAAACCTGGACCAGTGTTTTAACACCATCACCTAATCCATACAATAATCCTCCTCCGGGCCATGTCTTACCATGATCCGGTAATGCTCACAGAATGTATCGAAGGACTGCAAATTGATCCCGCAGGAATTTATGTCGATGCAACTTTCGGTGGGGGAGGACACGCAAGGGAGATTATTAAAAAAATAAATACGACTGGCCATCTCTATGGATTTGATCAGGACGAAGATGCAATAGCAAATACATTAGATAACGATAATTTTACTTTTGTTCAGCAAAATTTTCGCTATCTCGATAAAGCACTCCGCTTAAACGGCGTGCGCAAAGTAGATGGAATCCTTGGAGATCTTGGGGTTTCTTCTCACCAATTAGACGTAGCCGAAAGAGGCTTCTCCTACCGATTCGACGCCGAATTAGATATGCGTATGAATCAGGGAGGTGAAAAAAAAGCAGATGAAGTCATCAATACTTATTCTGCCGAAGATCTACAGTCGGTTTTTAGTCGCTACGGCGAATTAAGAAACTCAAAGACTTTGGCGCAGGCCATCGTCAATGATCGAAAAATCCGAAAAATTCGTACGATCGGAGATTTACTAAAAGTAGTGGATCCACTAATTCGGGGCCAACGAAATAAATATTTATCACAGGTCTTTCAGGCCATCCGGATTGAGGTAAACGAAGAAATGGAAGTCTTAAAAGACTTTTTGACGGCTTCACTAAAAGTACTTAAACCCGGTGGCAGACTGGTCATTATGTCTTACCACTCTTTGGAAGATCGCCTGGTAAAAAACTTTTTTAAATCCGGAAACTTTGACGGAGAACTGGAAAAAGATTTCTACGGAAATATCAACCGGCCCTTTAAATTAATTACTAAAAAAGCAGTGTCGGCTAGTGCAGAAGAACTAAAGATAAACTCAAGGTCCCGCAGTGCGAGACTTAGAGTTGCTGAAAAATTAGCAGAACCAAATGGCTAAGAAAAAAAAACTTAAAGATTATTTTGAACTGGGAGATTTAAGTGCTTCCCTGGTGCTCAAAAATATGCCTTTCGTTTTATTCCTGAGTTTTTTGATTCTCATTTATATCGCGAATGCCCATTTGTCAGAAAAAAAAGTAAGACAAATACAGGTATTGCAAAAAGAAATACAGGAAATCCGCTGGTACTATATGTCCGTTGAATCTGAATTGAATAAGAGTACCCGAAGAACCAAAGTGGCCAGTTCCGTAGCCAGTGAAGGTTTAAAAGTACCAAAAGGGGCTCCGAAAAAAATTGTTATTCCTAAAAAGAAGAAATAGGACGGCCATGGCGGATATCAAAAATGAAGTGCTCTATCGGGTTTACGGAGTATTGGCACTCATCGTTTTAGTAGCAGTGGTACTTTTTGGCCAGGTTGTTAAAATCCAGATTGCCGAGGGCGATAAGTGGCGAAGACAGGGAGACAAAAAAGTGAAATTTGAAAAAGTAATTGCTGAGCGCGGCAATATATACTCGGAGGATGGCAAATTATTGGCTACCTCGCTACCGTTCTTTGAAATACGATTTGATTTAAACTCCAGCGCAATGAGCGATAAGGACTTCAACGACAACGTTGATTCTTTGGCCTATTGTCTGGCAACGTTTGTAGATAATATTTACGAACTCACCCCTGGTGGTTACAGACAATTACTCATTGATCAACGTGCTGCCGGAGAACGTTACATGCTGATCAAGAAAAAAGTTACCTACACCGAACTGGAAAAAATTGAAAAATTTCCTCTTTTTAATTTGGGCCAGTACCGTGGCGGTTTTATTGTTGAGAGAGAAAGCCAGCGAGATTCTCCTTTTAACATGTTGGCCCACCGAACCATCGGTTACGTACGGGAAGGGGCTAACAAAGTGGGCCTCGAAGGTTTTTTTGATGAAGATCTGGGAGGAACTGCCGGTAAAAAATTAATGCAAAAGGTCGGAAATGATATTTGGATTCCAGTAAATGATCTTACCGAAATAGAACCTGAAAACGGCCAGGATTTAGTGACCACCATCAACGTGGAATTACAGGAGGCCGCAGAGACCGCACTGGTACGTGCCCTCAACTATCACCACGCGGATCATGGATGTGCCGTTATCATGGAAGTTAAAACGGGGGCGATCAGAGCCATCGCTAATGTTGGTAAAACGGAAAAGGGAACACTCTGGGAAACTTATAATCACGCAGTAGGAGATGCGGTAGAACCTGGTTCTACTTTTAAACTGGCCCCCATGATGGCACTCCTGGATAAAGGAGCAGTCTCGCTGGAAGACAGTATCGAACTGGAAGAAGGACGGACTACTTTTTACGAAGAAATAATGGAAGATTCTTCTCCGCACGGATTAGAAAAAGCCACCGTTAGAAGAGCATTTGAATTGTCTTCTAACGTTGGAATTGCCAAAATGGTAGAGGCAACTTACGGAAGCGAAGGTGGTGCCATAGAATTTATCAACCAGCTCCGAAAATATAATTTACACCTGCCAACGGGTATTCAGATCGAAGGAGAAGCACCTCCTTTTATCAAAGAAGCTTATAATAAAGAAATGGAGTGGAGTGGTATTACACTTCCGTGGATGTCAATTGGATACGAGGTGTTGATTACTCCGTTACAATTGTTGACTTTTTATAACGCGGTGGCTAACGATGGGCAAATGATGCGGCCTTATTTGGTATCAGAAATTCAGGATTTTGGGGTGACTACCAGAAAATATAAACCGACCGTTATCAAAAAAAGTATTGCCAAGCCAGAAACTATTGCGCAGGCAAAATCATTGCTCGAAGGAGTCGTGAAAAGAGGTACAGCCAGAAAGCTGGATACGGAGCGCTATAATTTTGCCGGTAAAACCGGAACGGCTCAGATTGATTATCGAAAGTTTAATCGCCAGCGTACCAACCTCAAACACCGAGCTTCTTTTGTCGGATATTTTCCCGCCGAAGATCCGGTCTACAGTTGTATCGTCATGATTACCAATCCCAGACAAAATGGGATTTATGGAGCAGACGTAGCCGGACCCGTTTTTCGGGAAATTGCCGATAAATGTTTTGCGACCCGAATTGAGATGCACCGCCCGATTAACTCGTACGCTAAACCAAAATTGGTGACCTACGAATTACCCGCCATGGATATTGGCAAAAAAGAGAAGGTAAATTATCTGCTGGATTATTTTAAACTGCCTCACGAAAATCGGTCAGCATCCGATTGGACCATAATACAAGCTGAAAGAGATACGGTACTCATGTTACCAAGAGACTTGTCAGATTCAGTGGTTCCAAACGTAAAAGGAATGACCTTGATGGATGCGATATATGTTTTGGAAAACTTAGGTTTAAATGTGATAGCCTCTGGGGTTGGAAAAGTCCACCACCAATCTATCCTCGCTGGAACTAAAACCAATAACCAAACGATAAAAATAAAATTGAATTAATTAAAGGGCTGTTAGCTATTTGCTTCCCTCGAACGCGTTTGAAGCCGTTCTTAAATTAATTTTAATAATTACGTACTTAATACTCGTAACAGAGGACTCCTCCGTTATGAAACACTATACTCTTAAAAAACAGACCGCTTGAAACACGGGATGTTGAAACAAACACTGTATTTTTAAAAAAACTGCCCACTTGAAACACGGGCGGTTGAAACACTATTTTTTTGAAACACTTGGATTGGGCTTCGGCCCTTACTCCTTACACTATGAAACAGGAAATGTGGTAGCCTCAAATTGAGGTTACTATAATTTTCCTAACAACAAATTATTGACTTCTAGAAATTTGCGGGCTCGCAGCTACTCCTTCAGGAGACTGGGAGGTGAGAAATGGCAAAATTTATAGAAGTCAAAACAACAAATACTTTTGACGCCTTTACAAGATATACTAAATGATATTTCAATAAAAAAAATTATTGGAACCACTGATCTTTCCATCAATCATTTGGTATTTGATTCTCGTAAAGTAAAACCAGCGGATTTATTCGTTGCCGTCAAAGGACACGCCCTGGATGGTCATCAATTTATTGACAAAGCCATCCGCAACGGAGCGAGCGTAATCGTCCTGGAGCAATTACCCGCTGTGATTGCAGAAGAAACAACCTACCTACTGGTTGACAACAGTGCTGAGGCATTGGGTCAAATGGCTG
>CALLLR010000078.1 GCA_938008185.1 uncultured Saprospiraceae bacterium | reverse complement strand
AAAACTACTCTTGCCCGCCTTAACCTCTCCGACGATCACAAACATAAAAGGTTCGTTGATTCGGTTGCGCAAATCGCTCACCGTCTGCGTCATTTCCTTATGGCCGATATCGATGGTCATTTCGTGTAATTCCCCCACGATCTGATCCATTTGTGTCCGGGTAGCCTGTAATTGTTGGCTTAGTATGTTATTCATTGTCAGTGTTTTACGTTTTTTGGATGAAAATCCTTGATTTCATTCGAACGTCCCTTTGGACGAAATTAAATGAAGCAAGTAACAAGCTATAAAACCAGGAATTAACGTCCAATTTTTCGCAAGATAATGAAAAAGGAGAAGTTTTACAGGAAACGAAGGAGAGGAAATTTATTGGATGTAAATGGGATTATTTTAACGTAGAACGCGTCATGGTATTCTGCTAATTTTTATCATAAGTGTTTTATTTTAAACTAACATTGTTAATTTTGAAGATTTTTTTTAGTTTAAGGAAATATTTTTTATTCATCTAGTATCACACGGGCTTATGAAAGAATATTTATACTTTTTGATCTTTACGATATTTGTCTGTACTACTGGCTTTGGGCAGTCGGAAGCTCCGATTTTGGATATTGATTGGGAGCCTGTTTCAACCCCGGGGGCATCCGCTAGCGGTTTTGCTGAAAAAGACGGGCGGATGTGGATTACAAATGATCGATTGTATTTTTCGGACGATGAAGGTCTAAACTGGCAGGAACATCCAGAACTGTCAGGCGATAGCAACCTGGAATATCTGGACGTTTTTGCAACGGATAATAGAATTACCGTCGTCGTAAGATCAAATTCAGGTATTGGTACTTTGTTTTCGAATGATAACGGGGTTACTTTTAATCCAACTGGCTTAGATTTTAGTCTTACCAGCGAACCCGATGGTTCAGGATATGGTGGAGCGCTGGGTTTCTACCAAAAGTCGACTGCTGAAATTATCGGGATTGGCTATCAAACCGACGAACTTTTAGGCGAAAACTATCTGGTATTTGGTTCTCTTGATAGTACAGAGATGCCTCGGGCATACCCACATGCTTCCTCCGGACTACTTAATGATGATGAGGCCACAGGGGATAAACATTATTTTTCTATTAGTAAAGATACCATTGCCGATTTGATTCACGCAGATAATTGGACGAACCAAGAGCTTAAACTCGCATTAACTCATGGAACGGACACTACCTTTACAGTTGATATAATATCACCAGATAATTTTAATATTGGTAATACCTTTGATGAGCGGTTTTGGTATCAGGCTGGTAAAGTTTATTTATATCATCAGGATAGTTTTTTGGTGGTTTCTTCTAACCTTGGAGCAAATTGGGAGTTGATACCAAGTCCTGATGGTAATCCAGTAAGCTATCGGCAGATTCAATTTACGGAGCGAGGTATATACTGGAGTTTGGACGCCGGACTCTGGATTACCCGCTACGAAGATTTGGAGAATCCGGAATTTATTTTTGATTTTAATGCTTCGTCTGTACAAACTTTTCACTCGGGAGATTATACGTTATATTCTGCTGGTGCTAATGTCTACTTGCAGTCCCCTGAAATTTCAGAACCCGAGATTCGCGATAGGGGGATTGCCGGAGCAATAAACTATTTAAGTGCTTTTGGTCAGGTTTTGTGGGTGCGGGCGTACGGGGTTTTATTCAAGTCTGCGGACGAAGGTCTTACATGGGAAAGGGAAATTTCACCATTCGTTGTTAATAATTTCTTTTCCTCAAAGGTCTTCGCTGATTTTGGAGAACTTTTATACACCCGTCATGAAAATATGGTTTATGTATCTTCCGATAATGGAGCTAATTGGGTATCCATTTCTAATGAAATTTTTGCTACGGAATTAAGTGTATCCAAAACGACGGATGAAATTTATTTGTACAATGATGACCATCTTTTATATTCTGATGATGGGATTAATTTTTCTGAACGAGTTCGCCCTTCTGGTACTAGAAAATTTTTCACCATTGAAGATAAATTATACGGAATAACCTACGATAAGAGATACATTTCAGCAGATCAGGGAATGACCTGGTCTCCGGCAGAATCTATCTACGGATTAGCTCAGAATCCCCAACTATTTCATACGGGACAATTGTGGAGTGAAAATAACCTTTTCTATCCTTCTAAAAATATTACCATTAGTAATGATGCTGGAAAAACCTGGATTGAGCACGTGCGGTTGAATTCTGTTTTTGATGTAAATACCTGGGATTACACGTGGCTTGAACGATCACCCGCTACTACCGAGGAAATTGTTTTTATGTCGGGACCCAATGTCTTTTACGCAACAACGAACCTCGGGGGAACGTGGGGAAAAGTTTTAGGACCAAATACTACTGATGATCCACCCTTTGGAGCGATAACTAATGATGGATATTTTTATAGCTCTGAAAACAATGGAATACTATACCGTGCGCTTTTATCAGATATCCAGTCACAGCTTTCCGATACGATTTTAGTGGACAACCAAATTTCCGGATTTCTCTACAAAGACTATAATAACAACTGTATCCTGGACGAAGACGACCAACCAATTCCCAACAAAGTCATCTCCCTCGGCGAGCGTACTACCACCACCGACAACGGAGGCTGGTACGGTGTCTTCCACACCAGCACGGATACCCTGAATTACTACACCGATAGTCTCCGACATCACAACCATAACTGTGAAAATTCTTATTCCGGAACCAAAATACTTTCTAATGAATTAGCCGATTCTTTATCCATCGCTTTTTATCCCCAACCCGGTATTACGGATCTCGGAATTACCGTATGGCCAATGGGAACTTTCCGCCCGGATGGATTGCCGTTATTAAAAATAAAAGTAACAAATTTCGGCACAGAAGATATCAATAACCGATTACTTAATGTTGGGTTTAATTCAGCTCAACAAAATATTCCGGAGGCCAGTTCTGGTCTTCTACTAAACGACAGTACCTGGCAGATTCCGGTCTCCTTAATCGCTGGAGATGATCAGGATTATTGGGTGGAGTTTCGTCTTGATCAGGATTTATCGTTAGACGACACCCTCCATTATCAGATAGAAATTCCAGTAGCAGACGATGCTTACCAGGCAGATAATCTGGTAGCGCTGGGGATTCCCGTACTATCCTCCTTCGACCCGAATGATAAGACCGTCTTCCCGGCCAGTACCCCTCGTCCCGGAGAAACTACGGAACTCGTTTACCGGATTCGCTTCCAAAATACGGGAACGGATACGGCCTTTAATGTTACCATCATTGATACCCTTTCGGAGAATTTAAATTTGTATAGTTTACGAATGCTCGAAGCCAGTCATCCTTACCAACTACAGATTGATGGAAATGGAATTCTCCGCTGGACTTTTGAAAATATTCTATTACCGGACAGTACCACCAACGAAGCGGCTAGTCACGGCTTTATTTATTTTAAAATAGAAACGAACAATCAATTGGTACACGCCGATCAAATTGAGAATCTGGCGGCCATCCATTTTGATTTTAATGATCCAATTATTACCAATACGGTAATTACCGAAATAAGAGATGTTCTGATCGGTACCGAAGACTTATCTACGCTGCCATTCGCTGTTCGGTTGCAGCCAAACCCTGCGAATCATTCTACCCGGATTGTTTTTGAACTGAAGAAATCAGAAAAATTATCCATGAATTTATTTAATGAGTTAGGTCAGCCAGTACAATCGGTGCTGACACCGCAGATACTGCCGAAGGGGCCTAATGCCATAGAATTTTCGTTAATATCAATACCACCCGGAATTTATTTTTTAAAAATTAATACAGAAACAGGAATGAAAACGGTGCGCGTGGTAAAAATGGAGTAGGAAACCCAAAAAACTTACTAAGCCTTTAAAGACGAAATCCGGATTCTTTAAAAAAAAATTGCTCATGTTCACCAAAATTTGCGTCATCTGCCACCGAGCGTTAAAAAGGAAATGGAACACCTTCGAGCATTAGCCATACCAATTGCCACCCAACACTTCAATAATTCCCAAAACATTTTCCTATATTTGCCACTATATGAAAAAAGGCCGTACCATACTCGATAAAGAGCGGTTTTCCCTTACCATAGAGCGACTTTGTCACCAGCTGATTGAGCGGTACGACAATTTCGAAGACACCTGTTTGGTGGGTATTCAAACCAGCGGCGTTGTCATGACCAATCGTATCCTTACGGGCCTTCAGAAAATTTTAAATATCAAAAACATCCAGTCTGGTAATTTGGATATTACCTTCTACAGAGACGATTTTCGGATTCGTGAAAAGCCGCTACAGGCTAGTAAAACGTCCATTAATTTTGATTTGGAAAATAAAAAAGTAATTCTGGTGGATGATGTGCTTTATACCGGACGGACCATACAAGCTGCCATGTCGGCCTTGCAGGATCATGGTCGTCCTTCGCAGGTAGAAATGCTTACTTTGGTGGATCGTCGGTTCAACCGGCATTTGCCCATCCGGGCGGATTACGTTGGCATCACCGTGGATTCAATTGACGAAGCGTATGTGCAAGTGGAGTGGGCCGAAGAAAAAGGCGTAGATAAAGTTTTATTATTTGGTTCAAAAAGAGAAAAATGAGGGGGTCACAGCTAAGTACCAAACATGTTTTGGGGATAAAATACCTTACCGAATCGGACATCCGGCTGATCTTTGAAACTGCCGAGAATTTTAAAGAAGTCATTAATCGTCCAATCAAAAAAGTACCTTCTTTGCGGGATGTAACGGTCGCTAATCTTTTTTTTGAAAATTCTACCCGAACCAGACTGTCTTTCGAATTAGCGGAAAAACGTCTCTCAGCCGATGTCGTTAATTTTTCCGCCTCTTCTTCTTCCGTCAAAAAAGGAGAAACCCTCCTGGATACAGTCAATAATATTTTGTCCATGAAAGTGGATATGGTCGTCATGCGTCACCCAGCGCCCGGCGCGGCTTATTTTTTATCCCAGCACATTGATGCCAATATCATCAATGCCGGAGATGGTACCCACGAACATCCTACCCAGGCCCTGCTGGATGCCTATTCGATGCGCGAGCAGGTCGGAGATCTGGCAGGAAAAAAAATAGCCATTTTCGGAGATATTTTACACTCAAGGGTCGCTCTGAGCAATATATTTTGTTTACATAAACTAGGTGCTAAAGTTCGAGTCTGTGGTCCACCCACTTTAATTCCGAAGCACATTGAAAAATTAGGCGTTTCCGTCAGTTATAGCGTAGCTGAAACGATGGCTTGGTGCGATGTAGCCAATTTATTACGGATTCAGCTGGAACGACAGGACATCAAGTTTTTTCCTTCTATACGGGAATATGCCCAGTATTTTGGTATCAATCAGGATATTATTAATAAAACGGGGAAAAAAATCGTCATCATGCACCCGGGTCCAATAAATCGAGGGGTAGAAATATCCAGTGAGGTAGCCGATTCTTCAGATTCTATTATTCTCCAACAGGTAGAGAATGGAGTAGCAATCAGAATGGCAATTCTTTACCTGTTAGCAGCAAAAAGGTAATTTTTTCGTTTCGGTAATGAATATTCAATAAAAATAAAGGATATATCCCCAGTTTTTTGCAGATATTCAAATAGAAATCAAAGAGATAACCCTCTTCTTTGGCAGTTAGACGTGTTATAGTGGGAATGTCCCAAAGTGTTTCAGCGCGGAAGCTTTCCTTTAGATACTATGCCAAATGACCCACTTGGCCGTACAGTCCCGTTATAGTTGTTACTATGTTATTGGTGATCTTCACCAATAAGCAGCCCTGAGATTACGTTATTTTAAATAACTTCTTACTATATTGTGCAAAATAATCGAGTTATGCGTTTATCAATTCTCTTGTTTTCTTTCCTTTTCCTTTCCAGTTATTCCGCTCAGGCCCAAAACTGTGCCGGGCTGATCGTCGAGAATAAAACACTGGGTAATTCACAAATTTTAAAGTCCAAAGATCAAACCATCGTCATTCGGGGTACTTACAGTTATAGTATCGAATTTAATACAACTCCCAGCGGCATCGTCGGTAAGGTATTTTCTAATGGTGGGGTAGAGTTTAACCAGGATGATGAAATCATCTTTATGGATAACACCAAAAAGCGTCAAAGTTATCGTTTTAATGAGATGGGCGAAGTGAAAAAATCGGGAAACACTCCGATTTTTATCAATACCCTTCAGCTGGATTTGGCGGCCATAGACTGGTTTGCTAATGCCCAGATCAATACGTTGTATCTACGTAATAATGTGACCAATAAGATGCTGAAACTAACGGTCACATCTAATCGGCAGGCTGATTTTAAAAATCTGGCAAAATGTTTTAGTTCCTCTTTGGACCGGGGAAAAGTAAACGATGTCAAGCTGACAAATAATAATTTTTCTGCAAAACCCAGCGGTGGAAGTAGCGGAGCACCTATCAGCTCTACTTCTTCGGGAGGTGGTCGTAGAATTACGGATGTTAGTTTGCTAAATGATCAGGAGCTCGCTGATCTAAAACAGGAATTGGCTACCATCAAAGATAAGTTGCGCGCCGAAATTCAGTCGGAACGTGAAAAGGCGGATAAAATAAAAGCACAGCTGCAGGATGAAGTGGTACTTGCCAGAGAGCAAGCTGCTCAGAAAAAATCCGAATTTGCAAAAGAAGTACTGGCCGCCCGGGAAAAGTCCAGTGCAGAAATGGGTAAATCCCAGCAAGCCGTCGCAGCCTCTGTTCAGGATGCCCGCTCTAAAGCCAATCAGGAAATCGAAAAGATTAATAGCGACGTAATGGAAAGTCGTAAAAAAGCGGACGCTGAGGTGGCCAAAGCCCAGTTGGAAAGCGCTCAGGAAGTAGCGGCTGCCCGAGAGAAAGCAGCACTTGAAATAAAAGCGGTGAAGGAAAGACTGGAAATGGCCAGGATAGAGTACAGCGATGAGATTGCCTCGGCTCGGGAAAATTCTCAGGAGGAATTAAATCGTATTAGAGAAGAAACCGCTACGGCCATTGCCGAGGCTCGTGCGAAGGCAAAAGAAGAAAGAAATAAGACAACGGAGGATGTGGTCACCACTAAGAAAACAGCGGCCCAGCAAATTCTGCAAGTCAAAGAAGAGACGGCCGAAGAGATTGCCCAAATAAAGGAAAATGCGGTACTGGAAAAGGAAAAGGTAGCTTTTGAGGTCGCCGAATCTCGTCGTAAAGGAGCAGAACAAAAAGCGCTGTTGCAGGAAAATGCAGCTTCTGAAATGGCAGACATTAAAGAAAATATTGCGAGAGAAAAAGAGGCGTCTGCCATCGAAGTGGCAGAATCTAAAAGAAAGGCTTCCGAAGAGATTAGTAATACACGCCAACAAGTGGCGGATGCTAAACAGAATTCTAACAAAGAGGTCGCAGATACACAGGCGATGACTGCTCAGGAAATTGCGGACGCGAAAGCAAAAGCGGAACAGGAAAAACAAGCGGCCGCCGAAGAGGTCGCCGCTGCTCGTAATCGTGCTGGACAAACGATTGCAGAAATCAATCAGGAAGCGGCTGGTAAAGTAGCGGCCGCCCGGGAAAAAGCGGAGACGGAAAAATCTAAAATTGCTACGGATGTGGCCGTCGCCAAAGAAAGAGCGCAAACGGAAATGGTCAGGATTCAGGAGGAACTAAAAAAGGCAATTGAAGAAGCTAAAGCAAAAGAGGCAGCGGTAAAAGCCAGTTCGGCCGAAGAGGTAGCACTGGCCAAACAACGGGCGGCCGAAGCCATCAAAACTGCTCAGGACGCCGCCGCTGTGGAAGTTAAAAATGCCAACAAAAAAGCGAGTGAAGCCAAGAACGTTTATGCCACCGATGTTGCTAAAAGTCAGCAAACGGCCCAGTCTAAAATTAAAGAGATTCAGACAGAAGTAGCGGCAAAAATTGCGAAGGTAAAAGAAGAAGAAAAGAAAAATCAGCAGATGACGGCTGAAGAGGTACAGGCAGCCCGTAACAACGCAGCGAGTGAAGTGGCTAAAGCGCGGGAAATGTCGGCCAACCAGATTGCCAAGGCCAAAGAAGAAGCGGTGATTGCTCAGCAATCAGCTGCGAATGAGGAGGCAGAAGCCAAAAGGAAGGCTGCCGAAAATATTGCGATTACGCAGGCAGAAGAAACAGCCGCAATTCTGAAAATAAAAGAAGATGCTGCGGCGCAAAAAGAGGCGGTGGCCAATGAAGTAGTGGCGGCCAAAAATAACGCGGCCGCGGAGATTGCCGCCATTCAGGAACAAACAGCCAACGAAATTCAGGCCGCTAAACTAGCCGAAGCTGCGGCTAAAGAGGAAACGGCCTTGGCCATCTTGAAAACGAAGGAAGAACGTGCCTCTACGGTTGCTAAAATTAAAGAGGAAGAGGCCAATGAAGTGGCCGCCGTCAAGCAACAATCTACGGAGGCTATCGCCATCGCGAAAAAGGAAATGGAAAACCAAAAAGCGGCTTACGCCAAAGAATCGGCTGAGGCAGCCGAGGCGGCAAAGGCAGAAATTACCGCCGTCCGAGAAGAAACAGCGAAGAAAAAGCAAGTTTACTTCGATGATGCAGAAGCAGCCAGAAAAACTTCTCTGGCTGAAATATCAGCTTCTCAAAAAGAGTCTTCCGATGCGGTGTACGCTGCCAAACAGGAAGCCAAAGATCAGATTAATCAGGTAAAGGAAGAAACGGCTACCTTAATTAGAGAGGAGAAAGAAACCTTAAAGCAAGCACAGTCCGAACTGAGGCAAATTCAGGAAGCGATCACAAAGGCAAAAGCGGAATTGGCTAAACTTAAAGAAAAATAATTTTAATCCAACTCCCAAATTTTAAAAAAAATTATTATTATTGCCAGGAAGATATTTCAATTAATTAAAATTAATCAACTAAAAAAATATTATTATGGGATTTGATGTATTTAAAAGCGAAAAAAACGGTAAATATTATTTTAATTTAAAAGCAAAAAATAGCCAGGTGATTTTGGCTAGTCAGGGGTATGCTGATCTGTCTGGTGTGAAAACCGGAATTGCTTCTGTAAAAAGAAATGCCGCAGATAAAGAGAATTTTGTAATTAAAAATTCTACAGATGGTAAAGTATTCTTTAACTTATTGGCGGGTAATAACCAGGTAATTGGTCACAGCCAGGTATATGCTTCAAAAGATGGAGCTAACCGTGGAATTGCTTCCGTTCAAGAAAATGCTAAGGATGCTGAAGTGAACATGATGGCTTCTTAGTTTATAACTTAAACATGTTCATAAAAAAAGACCTGATTTCCACGAATCAGGTCTTTTTTTTAATGCATTCAATAACTTAGCCGTGATTAATTTTATGGCGTCTGCCGACCGGATTGGCGAGCTTTGCTTTTAAGCAACTCCTTTGTTAAAATTTTCGGTTGTATTTCTTCAACTACTCCTCCAGAAACTATAAATTTCAAATTAGTTAAACATGCTTGATAACTTCTAAGTCAAGAATTAGTTTTCAATTTTAGGAGCATTTTCAAAAGGGTAGTTAGCTCATTTTTATTTAACGGATCGTAGGCAGAAAAAATAACTTTGTTTAGCGCTTGGCTTGCTTCTTCATAATTTATTTTTCCTGAATCTGTGATGAATACCTCTACCTGTCTTCGATCTAACGCACTAGTTTTTCTATTCACAAAACCTTTCTTTTCTAGTTTTGCAACTAGACGAGAGGTGTTAGACATTTTGTCAAGCATTTCTTCGGTCAGAGATTTTATTGAGGCTGGTTTTCCTTCCGTAACATTTAGAGTTCTTAGTATAACGTACTGCTGAAAAGATAAATCATATTTTTTTAATAGTGAAGATTTCTTTGCAAGCATCTCAGAAGCAAGGGCCATAATGGCACCATCTGTCTCCTGTAAAACGGGATGCTCAAAGAAACCTCTAGGGTGGGGTTCTTTGAAACTCATTGTTCTTTCTGTTTTTATTGTTATTGTTGTTGTTGTTGTTGTTGTTGTTAAATAGTCAACTTAGGGACTATTCAATAATCTGTGTTTTTTGTTGCGCAAGCATTGCGCAAAAAGAGGCCAGTTAACTAATAGAATAATTGACAACTAATTATGAAAATAATAGTTTAATTATATATTTGAACTAACTGATTAGACACAGTTAATTGAACACCCCCTCAACTTATGTTCAATTCTGATGGCTATTTAAATATTTCACGAAGATAATAAAATTGGTGAACTACTCAATTAAATCGTTCATTTATTTAGTCAACACAAGGTCTTTACAAAATGCCCCTTTTTCTAGCCTTAGAATGAGCTTACCTTTACCTGGCAAGTAGAAGTTGTTTAAGAAGAAAATATCCTCATTGTTTTAGATTTCCTTAATCAACTTCGTAAATATTTTTGACGAACGGGCAGTTCGGGCCGTCCGCTATACCATTTTGATTAGCGTGACGGTTTTTTATTTTTTACAACCCTACCTCAATAGGGTCGTACTGCCACTAACTGTTTTTTCTTCACCATCCTGATAACGAATCGTTACCTGCCAGATGTAAACCCCTGAAGTTAATCTTTCGTTTCGGTAGGTTCCATTCCAGCCTTCTACCGGGTCATTGATCATAAAATCTCCATTCTCAAAAAGTAAACTGCCCCATCGGTCAAATACTTTATACTTTAGGACTTCTGTACCGGGAACTCCGTGTACCAGCAAAAGATCATTATTTCCATCGCCATTGGGCGTAAATGCCGTTGGGACTAAAACCTGGCGGGCCTTATTTACCGTCACTTCAACGGTAGCTTCTCCGCTACATCCCCGGCTATCTTCGGCAACTACGGTATACAGCGTCGTATATTGAGCTACCGTCCAGGGGGTTTCACAAAGGGCAAAACTATCCGGATAACAACTTAACGTACCTTCGTACGGAGCACTCCAAAACAGATCGACCGCTCCAATGGCATTGTCGACTTCGGCGACGAGTTGTAAACTGTCACCCAGCATCATTTCCTCTTCTGGTCTGGTATTTACGATCAGTGGTAATGGTTCGGTAATGGTTACTTGGGTAACAAATTCACAGCCTTTGGCATCTTGCACCCGGATGTCATAATCACCCGCCCGGACACCAACTTGCACTGAGGAGCCATTAAAATCTTCTTGATCCAAAGCATACCGATAGGGTGGAATTCCTCCACTGGGAAAAATGGTAATGCGCCCATCTCGGTATCCAGCACAAGTAGGATCAATTAATTCGGTCGTCGCGGTTAAGACATCTGGTGCTTCTATTAATTGATTGGATAGCGTGGTACAACCTTTATTATCCGTAATGGTTAATTCGTAGTTACCGGCTTCTATTCGGTCAATCTCTGCATTATTGCTTCCGGTAGACCACGCATACTGATAAGGGGCTGTGCCGCCCGAAATAGTCGTACCAATCACTCCATCGGCATCTCCCGGACAACTGATTTCACCAACCAAAAATTCAATGGTTAGTGCGTCTGGTTCGGTAACAATGATTTCTTGCGTACTGCTGCATTGATTATTATCCGAAACAATCACGTTGTAAATACCACTCGTAAGATTATCAGCCGTCGCGGAAGACTGGTTATCTGCGTTGGCACTCCATTGGTAGGTGTAAGGCTGGGTTCCTCCGGCTCCACTTACGGACGCCGAACCGTTGTTGCCATTGGCACAATCGCTGGGAATAATCTCCTCTACTAAAATTCCAACCGGATCAGGATTGCTGATTTCAATGGCTTCGGAGATCATACAACCAATACCATTTGTGACCGAAACAAAGTATCGTTCGCCACCATTCAGATTTTCTACCCGTGGTGTGGCTTCGTTATTATTCCAAATAAATTCATAATCATTTAAATTGACGGTATTGCCATTTACCTCGATGGCCGTAATCTCTGCTTGTCCGTCCATTCCGTCGTGACAGAGCGGACCGTTTTCACTCAAGCGAATAATGATTTCAGGATCTTCCTCAACTTCAGTAGTTTGAGTTGTGCTACATCCTGACTGATCGGTAACCATCACTTCCCAGGTGCCCACGGGTAAATTATTAACGGTAGCGGTTGTTTGATTTTGATGATTCCATAAAAAAGAAACATCACCGGTTCCACCGGCAGGAACAACGGTGGCCGTTCCGTTGGATTGTCCAAAACAAACGGTATCTAAAGGAGTCACGGTGGCCGTTAATCCAGTAGCAGGTTGGGTCAGTATCGTTGTTTCTTCGAAGATACATCCGTTATCATCCCTGATGGTCAGCTCGTAAGTTCCAGCTGCTAAATTATCCAGGTTTTGGGTCGTGGCCGTAAAGCCGTTCGGTCCGGTCCAGCTGTAGGTATAAGGAGCTACTCCGCCGAAAATATCGGTACGCAGGATTCCTGAATTGCCTCCAAAACAAGCTATATCTACTTGTTCAATACTATTACTCATTGCCAGAGGTTCGAGCACTTCAGCGGTCGAAAATTCGGTGCAACCGTTCCCATCTGTTACGGTAACAAAATATACATTGGCCAGTAAATTAGTGGCGGTTGGGGTAGTCTGATTACCTGCGTCTTCATCCCATTGGTAGGAATAGTTTCCATCTCCTCCGGAGGCCGTTACCGTAGCCGTACCAGTTGGAGCGCCGCTACAGGTGGCCGGCAATTCCAGCACGTCCAGCAGGATTGGATCGGGACTGCTAATCGTATAGGTTTCCTCGAGTTGACAACCTAAATCGTCGGTGATCGTTACCTGGTAAGTAGCTGCCACCAATCCTGATTGTTGCGAAGTATTTCCGCCGTTACTCCAGTTATATTGATAATCAGTCGCTATCGTACCGCCCGTTACCGTTAAGAAAATACTGCCATCAGAGGTATTAAAACAAGAAGATGGTAAGGTCGTATCCACCACAGTCAGGGCCACAGGTTCCGAAAGGGTAGTGGATAATTCCTGAGAGCAATTAAGACCGTCCGTGACCGTTACGCTGTAAATTCCTGCCGTTAAATTTTCGAGGCTTTGTTGATCCGTACCATTGGACCAGTTAAAAGTATAATTTCCATCGCCTCCGTTTACGATTAGTTCGATACTACCGGTGGCTGCATTATTACAATCTAAATTGCCAACATTACCAAAAGATAAAAGAAGTTCCTCATTTTGGGATATTTCGAACTGTTGGGTTTGTAAACAATTATTATTATCCGTAATATTTATTTGATAAATACCGGCTGGTTGATTTTCTAAGATTGGATTATTACCCAAAACATTTCCCATCATATCCGTCCATTCTAAGGTGTAAGGAGCATTTCCACCACTGATCGCTAAATCAATCTGGCCATTATCATTTCCGAAGCAGTCGATATTGGTAATTGTTTCTACCACATCAATTCCGGCGGATTGCAAAACCTCAACGGTTTCTATCACTTGACAATCATTCGCATCCGTGACCGTAACAGAGTAGCTACCCGCAGATAAATTGGGGACTACCGGTTGAGTCATGATCGTGCCGTCGATATCCCATGCGTACTGATATGGTCCCGTGCCATCCGATGGGGTTGCTTCTACCGAACCGGTATTTCCACCCGCACAACCTACCGGACTACTCGCCGTAGCCAGGTCAATTGGTGAGGGCGCAACGACCAGAATAGATAGTTGATTTTGACATCCTGGCTGATCGGTCACCGTTACGGTATACGTTCCACCACCGAGATTGGGGCGATCTTCCGTAGTGATGCCGGGATCGTCCGACCAGGCAAAAGTATAGATTCCGGTTCCTCCTGAGATGGTCAGGTCAATGGCGCCGTCGGTATTGGCGGCACAGGTAGCCGGAGTGGTGATTTGATTAATATTGATAGCTGGCGTATTGGGTACTTCAAAACTGTCCGTTTGCGTACACATATTTTGATCGGTAACCGTTACTTGATGAGTTCCCGCTGCCAGGCCGGCGGAGGTAGCGCTGGTCTGGCCATTCTCCCAGATATAGGTATAATTGCCTGCTCCACCATTGGCACTTACGGTCAGATTGCCATTTTGTCCGTTAAAACAAGTCGGAGCAGTAGGTATAAAGGTTAAAGTAATTTCTTGATTTTGAGAAATGTCAACGGTGGTATTATTCGTGCAGCCAGCAGCATCCATTACGGTCACGTTGGTCATTCCCAGCGGTAGGCCAGTGGCCGTTTGATTGGTTTGTCCATCTGACCAAACGTAAGTGTAAGGAGGGATACCACCATCTGGAAGGGCCGTCGCAGTTCCGTCGACTCCGTTAAAACAACTTATTAGAGTGTTGCTGGAAGTCAGTGTTAAAGATGTTGGTTCTTGCAAGGTGAAATCTGCTATTTCTGAACAACCATTTTGG
The DNA here is from genome assembly GCA_938008185.1 of uncultured Saprospiraceae bacterium. Classification (GTDB taxonomy): domain Bacteria; phylum Bacteroidota; class Bacteroidia; order Chitinophagales; family Saprospiraceae; genus JALZUU01. The sequence continues at coordinate 18,446 of CALLLR010000078.1, read as the reverse complement.
TCGGTAATGGTCACCGAAACCGGACCTGCTGATAAGTTGGTATTGATGGAATCGACACTGGTATTATCCCAAAGGAAGGTATATGGACCGTTTCCACCGGAAGCGACCGCGGCGACCGCACCCGTATTATTTCCGTTACAATCTATGGCAGCATTCACTTCAATGCTGGTGACCAATGAGACGGGTTCGGTAATAGAAAAAGTTTCACTATCGGAACAGCCTACATTGTCATATAAAATCAAATTATAATCTCCTGCCGGTAGATCCGTAAAGATTCCGGTGGTGTTATTTCCAATTCCGGGAATTTCAAAAAAGTAGGGTAGTGGGGTACCATTGGCAACTCCAACAACTGATCCGGTGGACGTACCATTACAGGCCGCTGCTTCTACGGTAGCAATGGAAAGGTCTGGTGGCGTACAGTTTAAGGTGTTACAGGTAAAAGATTGAATGAGTCCTTCACAATTGCCGATAGCTCTTATCTGAATATCGACCATTTGATTAATCGTGAGATCTGAAATCAAATGTGTTAAATCTCCGTTCACCGGATTCCAGCCATTATTATCAATATTAATTTCGTAACCATCCGCTCCAGCTACCGCCATCCAGTCCAGTGAAATACTGTTGGTCGTTGGATCACAATTGACGAGAGGAGCTTCAATAGACTGACTTACTTCGATGGTAATTTCATCCTCAATAGAGCAGCCATACGTATCTGAGATCAACAGCTTGTAGGTAGTGGTCGTATCCGGACTCGCCACCGGATTGGGACAGTCGGTGCAACTCAGTCCTTCGGCGGGTGACCATTGATAGTTCACCTGATAAACTGGATTGAAACAAATGGTCCAGTCGAGCAGGGTCCCCGTAAAACCGGTTTGATCATCTTTGACGGCGATGTACCATTCACCGTTGGTGGGACCGCCATAAATATCTTCAAAAGTTCCTTCCGGATACCAGTCGCCGGTAAAAGGAGGGGCATCGACGGGCGCCTGACTACCAAAATCAATGGTATCTACGGCTGATGGCGTAAAACAAGCGTCGATATAATCATTTCCGCCTTTTCCGTTATCGGTGGACAGTTCCAAAAACTGACCGTTTGGTGCGAATAAAAATAAATCAATATCACTGGCGAAGTTGTGATCAATATTAACACAGATACTTTTAATGGCTCCGGGTTGGAGGATGACGGGTTGTACGCCGAGAACATCCAGCGGCGAAATCGTCGGCAAGGTACCGGGTGCCGGCGGTGCGTTATCCGAGATGGTAATGATCGGATAATCAGTCGTATTGGAAAAGGTAGGAGGATCGGGAAGGACCACTGGAATGGTTCCGTCCAGTTGTACCGGAGCGCTGGAACAAATAAGTGTATCGGGCCCTAAGTCGAGTGCCGTTAGTTGATTATCATTCAATAAAAAATAAAAAGTATCCCGGTTACAAATATCCCGTTGAATATCAATTCCAATAGTTTCAACAGGCTCATTAATTCCATCCTCGTATACGATAACAGGAATTGAGATAGAAGATTCGCCGGCAGGAATGATTAGGTTATTTGGGATCGCCGAGTAGTCAACGTCTGGAGTCGCCGTTCCAAAAATGGTATAATCCAGTACGAGATCTGTTTCCGCCGCAGCGGGTAAATTAATCGTTAAAGCCCCGTCGGTACAACCTTCTGACAGGCTGCCATCCAGGGAGAACGTGTTTACTTCTACTTGCAGCGAACCAGTTCCAAAGCTTCTTGCTTCCAGAAAAACCGCAGAATCAAACTGTTGATCGTTTACATCTGCCAATGATAATACGATGGTATATTCTTCACAAGGCTTGACGACTACTTGTGAGAAAAAAGTTTTTAAATAGCCATCAAATGTCAGGTTTTCACTTCCAGTGTTGTCGCGGTAATAAGTGCCATAGTCAAGACTTCCTACGGGAGGTGTACAATTTTCCAGCACCCCATTACCACCTACCTGACCAGGGTTTACGTTGTTAATCGTAACGGGTAAATCTGTGAAAGTCAGACCCGTCGGATCTCCCAACTCAGGAATTAGGGCAATATTGGTCGCGTTATTTGGATAAGGACCACTGATGCCGGGACCGTGGATAAAGAATCCAAAAATGTCATTAAAATCCGAACAGGCATACTCGGGATATTCTTCCGAAGCAAAAGTATAACGAAAACGGAGTGTATCAGAAGTCGGGATAAACCGAATGGTATATTTTGTGACGTCCCGAAGTTCATCGGAAATGGTACCTAAATAAGGATCGTCTACCGTCTGACCGGACGTTTCGTCGCTGGTTCCGGTGGCATCATTTGGGGTAGCCGCCGTAGTCGCAAAACCGGAAGACATGATAATGCCCCGTCCGATCCCAATATCGTCCTGACCATTTGTAAAGTAGCCAACTGAATTATCGGTGCCTTCGTGGATAACTTCCAGTACTTCTACTCCGTTATCGAGAAATACACTGGTAATCAGGCTTTCAGGTGTAAAAAGGACGCCCGTAGGTTCCACCTCAATCTGAGCAGTCAGGAACTGAGAAGCGCAAAGGAATAGAAGGAAGAGAAAAGATTGGTTTAAGATCGTTTTAATTGAATTCATGCAAGCTGGATTGTTGATCCTTGAAAGAGACCCAGGGTGGTCTGTTTTCAGGTTAGGTTTTGGTGTTCGCGTAAGTTTGCTCTAAGTTATTCAATTTCTGTTTTCTGTTCTTTAAATTGTCAAAAAAATCGACAAAATGCTATGTTATTGACGATTCGCGCCGGTATTTACCCTTTTTTGGGTATCAAAACCTCCTCTTAGGCTATAAAAAGGAAGAGTTTGTCCAAAAAATGTAAGGGTCTGCAGAGATATGGCTTATATTTGCAAACTGAGTAATCAGACGAATTAAATAATATAATTTTGTCCAACTACTTAATTCTTCAAGTTGTTTAAAATCAATAATCTATGACTTTTTTTAAAACAATAATGGCTTCCTGTCTGGGCGTTGTGCTGGCTGGGATTGTCTTATTTGGTATACTATTTATGGTCGGAGCCTCTGCGGCTTCTTCGGCGATGAATAAAAAGAGTATCGTAAAAACGAATTCGGTACTAAAGCTAACTTTAAAAGATCCCATTCCGGAACTTACCGGAAATGCGGAGTCTACGGGTTTTTCGCTGGAAGACCAGAAAGTAGTTGGCCTGCATGATTTGATGGCCGCTTTAAAGCATGCCAAGACGGACGATAAAATAAAAGGATTGTTGCTGGATCTTAGTTCCGTTGGTACGGGACGAGCGGGTGCTTCTAATCTACGGGATGCGATTTTAGATTTTAAAGAAAGTGGCAAATTTGTCTATGCACATTCCACTTACTATACGCAGGGAACTTACTACCTCGCTTCCGCTGCTGATAAGGTCTATGTTCATCCTTTGGGAGGTGTGGACTTTTTAGGATTTTCGGCGACGGTTCCGTTTTTAAAAGACATGCTGGATCGTCTGGAAATTGATATGCAGGTTTTCTACGCGGGTCAATTTAAAAGTGCAACGGAGCCTTACCGTCGTTACAATATGAGCGAGCAGGCAAAAATGCAAACCAGAGAATACATCGAAGGGTTATACGAAATTTATCTAAATGATATTTCCGAATCTCGTGGTATTTCTACGGAGCAGCTAAGAGAAATCGCCGAGAATTATTCCTTAAGAAATGCCGATGATGCCATTAATTATAAAATGGTAGATGGGAAAAAATACTGGGATGAGATCCTGACGATGTTAAAAGATGATCTGGGACTGGAGGAAGACGATGATATTAATGCTATGAGTTTGCGTGGTTACGCTCGCGATCACAGCAGCAAAACGGACTTTACCATTAAGGATCGAATTGCAGTTGTTTATATGGAAGGGAATATCGTAGATGGACAGGGAGGTGTTGGTAGTACAGGTGGTGATAAATATGCTAAAATTATCCGCAAGCTGCGAAAAGATGATAAGGTTAAAGCGATTGTAGTTCGGGTCAATAGTGGCGGAGGTAGTGGATTGGCTTCAGATATTATGTGGAGGGAACTGGAATTGGCCAAAGCGGCGGGTAAACCTTACGTAGCCTCAATGGGAGATGTCGCTGCTTCGGGTGGTTATTACGTTGCTTGTAACGCCGACACGATTTACGCGGAGCCCAATACAATTACCGGATCTATTGGGGTATTTGCGATGATTCCCAGTCTGGAAGATATGTTAAAAGATAAAGTGGGTGTTACTTTTGATACCGTCAAAACGGGACCTTTCGCACACGGTCTGACACCACTTTTCGATATATCACCCGTCGAAGGAAAAATCCTGCAATCCGGAGTTGAAGAGTTTTATGAAATTTTTCTAAAGCGCGTAGCTGACGGACGAGGGATGACCCGGGATCAGGCGCACGAAATTGCTCAGGGGCGCGTATGGACGGGCGAAAAAGCACTGGAGATTAAATTGGTCGATGCGATGGGCGGTCTGGACGAGGCACTTGCAACGGCTGCAAATCTGGCTGGTCTGACCAAATACCGAGTAGCAGAATATCCAAAAATTAAAGATCAGCTTGAAAGAATATTGGATGAACTACAAAATAAAGATCAGGCTTCGATTACACAACGTGCCGTAAAATCTGAACTGTCAAAAGTATTTCCTTACTTTGATTATGTGCAGGAAGTGGTACAGATGCAAGGTGTGCAGGCGAGGTTGCCATTTGTGTTGGAGCCGATGTAGGATATGGTGATATTGATAAAAAGGAAAACACCCGTTGAATATTTTGGCGGGTGTTTTTTTTGCGTTACCATTACTACGTAAAAGGACACCCATCGGAAATCAGTAAAGAATAGGCTCTTAACTGAACAACTCAACACTTTACCAAAAAAGTCACCTGCCGAAAAATCCCCAGCACCCGCTTCTCTTTTTCCGCCACCACTTCCAAACCCAATTCCGCAAAAATCTCCTTCCATTCCCGCATCGAACGATTTTGGTACGTCATTTCCGAATGCCCAAAATTGACCAGCGTATCCATTGCAAAAGTCGCGTATTTCTGTAGCCAGTTTTTATAAACATCCTCAATAATAATCACCCGTTCCGCCACGCGTGCCGTTTCTTTTAAGACCGCCACCGGATCGGTGGTATGATGTAAAACCGTGAGTAATAAAGCATGTTGAAAATGACGATCCGGAAAGGGGAGGGTCTTGCCATCGTAGACGGTTACCGGAATTTCCGGAAGAATAGAAAGGTCCGCTACGTCCACTGCCGTAGCCTGAATACCCGCCTTTTGTAACTCCAGAGCCACCAGGCCATTCCCCGCACCAATGTCTACCGCCGTACTTCCTGCGGGGAGCCACGGAAGAAACCGACCCACCTTTTCTTTCACCCAAAACCGACTCAACGTCTGAATATATTGTTGCCGCAGCCAGCGGTTATTCTTTATTATTTTTAAAATCATAAGAACGGTAAGGTAAAAGAATTTTTCCTTAAACATCTTCTTAAACAAGTGTGATTCGAAAAGAGGCCGTATAAGCGGTTAGGTATTTAGGTCCCAAGGCACTAGTGCCTACTACCATTTCACAAACCTTACGGGCAATCTCACATCCCCCTGCATCACCATCCCCACGTACACCCCCGGCGATAATTTTTCTACCGAAACGGTCTGGGTACTGAATGGCACCTCTAAGCTAAAAGAATATTGTAAAACTTCCTGTCCTGTCAAACTGAAAATTGAAAACTCAACGGGTTGATTAACATTCAAATCAGGTAAAAACAAATCCAGAGAAAGTTGATTTTGTACCGGATTAGGATAGAGGATTAAACCCGGATGTTTACCCAGAACCTCTAAGGTGACAATCGGACTAAACTCAAAGTTTCCGTCCAGATCTACTTGTTTCAATCGATAATAATAACGGGCACCCACGGTAATCTGATCGTCTTTAAATTGATAAGTCGCACCGTCAGCAGATTGGGCGTCTACCCAGCCGATTGTCTCAAAATTCCGATCCCGATCCGCCTGTTGTCGTTGAATTTCAAAACCCGCATTGTTGATTTCGGCGGCGGTATTCCAGTTTAAATGGTTTATTTTATCGCGGTGTACCCCCGTAAAATTTACCAACTCAACGGGAACCACTCCGGTATTCAGACTGAAATTAAAAACAGTAGAAGCGGTTTGCCCACAACTATTAGTCGAAGTGACCTGCCAGTAATACGTAGTATTATCCGCCAGAGGAGTAGCAGTATATTCATTGGTCGTAAGTCCGGTAGCTGATTGTACGATATTGGTAATGCCGGGATCCGTGGCAATTTCTACAGCGTAGATGTCCGTATCATCGTTGGGTGTCCAGGTTAAAGTGGGCGTTTCGTCATTGATTGTTGAATTATCGGCAGGCACGAGCAAAGGAGCAGCCGTCGGATCTGTTTCGACAATGATCGCTCCTGATATTTTACTGGATGGACCGTTCGTTGGCGTGGATTTTACCCTGAAATATTGATTTTCAGTCAACGAGCCAGTATTGAATATACTCACGGTAACGGTATTCCCCGTCGCATTGACGATACTCGTCAAGGATGGATCAAGGTCTTCCACCGTATAGTTAACAGCACCCGAAAATCCGTACATATTATGTTTAATAAAAGTAAAAGTGACTGCTTCACCCGCACAAATGGTTTGGATTTCCGAAGCAGTGTTCGTGGTCAGATAGTGGTGGGGAAGATCTGGCGTTAGGACAAAAAGTCCTCCAGTTTGTACACCGGCATCTATATCTGCTCGTCCACTGACCAAAATACTTCCACTGGGTAAATAAGGGAAAACGCCCCAGGCACCGTTAAAGGCAGCTGTGTTTTGCGACGGTAAAATATCGAAAAAACCGGCTTCAGAAATAGTTCCAATTCCTCCGTCCAAATCACTGATATTGAGTACTCTTAGTCCTGCTTCGTAATTCGCCTGATAAAGGTAAGGTCCTTTGACGAACATATTATGATCAATGGCAGAGATGCTATGTTGATAATAATTGTTGGTTAGGGGGACTGGATTATCCAGATCTGAGAGATCAAAAAAGTAAGTCCGGAGGTCATGACTAAATTGTGACTCGTCTAGTTCATCATCAATCATTAAGTATTTGTGGTCATCGCTGATCCAGCCTTGATGCGTATAGCTCACTCCAGTATAAGTTCGTGAGGAAATAGGAATAATATTGTTCTTATCCGTCATGTCAATAATACTGAAGATGCTCTCATTGAAGCCAATACAAATTTCCTGACCAGTATAATCTGTATCCGGCCCACGGTAAGTGACACACATCATATCATGACTATACCCATCGGAATTAAATAATCCTTGCTGATCAGGCATTTCAGGATCAATTAAATCAAGCGCAGTTACTCCTTCGAAGATCGAATTTCGTTGACCTACTACGTATAAAAAGTTAGAAGCCGGGTTTAAATTCGTAACTACATTATGAGAAGTTCCATTTACCCCAAAACTTATGTGACTGGTTTCTGAAAATGCTATTGGTAGATTTGCGGGTGGCCCGGTGGCAGCTGCGTCCAGTTGACTCAATTCAAAAATTTGAATTCCATGCTCCGCAATGTTATCTGCACCAATGTAAGCATAGCCATTTTTTTCACGAATATCACGCCACGGAGACGTGGTTCCATTATGACTCGGTAAAAATCCAAGTACGACTGGAGCGGCTGGCACCGTAACATCTACAAATGATACACCAGTGGTCAATCCCATCAGCGCATACTCTCTATTGGTAGAAGGACTGCGATATCCCCAGATATCGTTGCCGCCACTGCCGCCTAAATCGACTAGGTCAACCCTGGAAGCCAGCCCAATATTATTACAAGGATACCCATCGGATAATCCTCCAGAGCAGGGTTGGGCAAAAAGTGAAAATGAAAAGATACTCGCTAAGGCAATTAGCAAAACGGATAAGTACTTAAATTTTGTCATGTGTTAGTTATTTCCTTCTAAGTATTCAGACAATATTAATGATTGTAAAAATTGCCCACGTACTTGATGTGTGAAAATTTTATGTTCGGGAAATAGGTTAGAGATCATTCAGTAGATTAGGAAAACAAAATAAGGTTTTTTTTCTATTTTTGATAATAAGTAAAAGAAAGAAAATTACTTTATGCCTGATCTGGCGAAAATGGGACGAGCAATTCCGGGTTATTTTCACTCACCCGATTTACCTGGTTGGATACGGGATAAGCGGCTAGTAAATCATCTTCGAGGGGACGAATTAGTTGCAGTGCTTCTTGGGGAGGAATAGAAATATCCAGCCATTTTGCTTCTGCCTCCGGTAATAAAATAGCGGGCATTCGGTCGTGAATAGGCGCCATAAACTTACTGGGCGACTGGGTAATCACCGAAAAGGAATAAACGGGTTGGTCATTTTCCGGATTTTTCCATTTTTCCCAGATGCCAGCCATCGTAAAAACTTCCTTTGTCCTCAGGTGAATATAATAAGGTTGTTTGCGATTATCTATTTTTTTCCATTCGTAAAAACCATCAAAAGGTACCAGGCACCGGCGACGTTTGACCGCATTGCGAAAAGAAGGTTTTTCGGTAATCGTTTCAATTCGAGAATTAATCATTCGGCTGCCGATTTTTGCGTCCTTGGCCCAAAAGGGGATGAGTCCCCATTTAAACAGTTGAATCTGATCGGGATTTTCGTTGGTAATGACAGGATGTAGTTGGGTAGGTGCCACGTTATAGTTGACGATCTTCTGATCTTCGTCAATGGGACTAAATTTTGCCCGAAAACGTTTTTCCAGAGCTGCTTTAGATTTCGACAGGGTAGCACGTCCGCACATGTGGGGAGAATTTTTTTTATAAACAACTGCAAAAAAAAGCAACAAGACGTACCTGAACGCTTGTCACTTTTTAACAGAAATAGGAAAGTTTTGTTTAATAAATTTATTTTTTAAATAACTTCGTAATAACGAAGCATCCCTTTTATTTTTGTATCCTCCTGACAGGAAACGGGCGCGAAATCGAAAAAGAGGTTTTTATTTTTAGGCTCGTTTTTTAATCCTTCGATTAATTCGGGATGAAAATCTTTTTGAATGTTTGCTAAACAGGCTGCCTTCAGATAACACAGATCAGTTCCATAAGTATATTCTTCGGCTTCTTCTAACACCGTAAGCGCTTGCTCGTATCGTTTTTTGGTTAAATGCCATGTAGCATAGGCAGCCCAGAATTCGTTCCGGTGAGCGGCCGAATTTATGGCCAGTTCAAATTGTTCGGTAGCCAGTTCTTCCTGTTGATTACCAGCATAGGCCAGGGCCAGTCCAAGATGGTATTCTTCCACTTCGGGCTGTAAATCAATGGCGGTCTTAAAATGATAAATGGCTTCGCGGTATCGCTGTTCGGCGGCGTAGCATTCTCCCAGATGAAAGTAGGTATCTGAATTATAAGTATCCATCCGCTTGGCCCGGTAAAAATAGGTGCGGGCCTTATCGTATAATTTTATTTTTTGGTGACAAAGGGCCATTTTGAAAAGCATCTCTTCGTCCAGATCGAAATGACGACGAGCATTTTCTAAACAATTAATGGCTAGGAAGAATTTTTGCTGGTGAATAGCTGTTTCGATATAATCCAGATAGGCAGGCAAAAACAGTTCGTTGATTACGTAAGAATATTCGAAAGCATCCATCGCTTCGCTGTATTCATACTTATTGTAATAGGCATGTCCAAGGTTAAACCACGTAAGATATTGGTACGCATCTTTTTCTAATAGTTCGTGGTGAAAATCCAGGCAGTCATCATACTGGCGACTCATCTCCATTGCCAACCAAATTTGTTTCAGGGCCTGCTCATTATCGGGGATAATTGTTAGCGCCATTTTTAGCGCCCGGTACATTGAATAATAGTCTTTCTGGACTCGGAATATTTCTGCTTCCATCACGAAAGTTTGACATTCCTGTTCTTTGGTTAATTTAAAATTTCTGAGATCGTCCACAACTTTCTGCGCGCGGGAAAAGTCAAAAAGAGCGACGTAAGCTTTTATTCTTATTAGATCTACTTCAATGAAAGACATCCCAAACCATTCGGCGCGATCCAGTGATTCCAAAGCCAATTCGGGGGCGCTGGTTTGGAGCAGGAGCAATGCTTTTTTGGCGTGAATACTACTGGAAAATTTATGCTGCCGTAATGCGGTATCAGTTATTTCCAATGCTTTGTGGAGAGAAACTTCTTCTTCAAAATATTGAATGACACGTAGGTAAGGCTGCTCATCCATCGGAATGACGGATCCATTGGGTGATTCCTGCTCGAAGTGAGAAATCCAATCGTGTAAATAAGGTTCTTTATCAGGGTAAAGCTGATTCATAGCGGTTTCGTTAAGTGTTTCAAAAAAAATAGTGTCAAAGTCTGTAAATGATAATGTTAATGCATTAATCATTGTTATGTCGGATATTATAAATTGTATAACACAATAATACGACAGTTTGAATAATTTACAATCGGTAAATTAGACCACGGTAAGATTGGACAGTGTAGATGTAAGATTTATTGAGGAAACGGAAAGCTGAGGTGAATTAGCTAAATTAATTCGTACTTTTAAAACGGATTAAATTTCCTAAGGTTTCAGTTTTTTATAGTTAACTCAATGGAAGACAAAATTAAATTGCCACAAATTTACAAAGTCACAAAGGATTTTTTTGAAGGATGACTCCTATTTATTGTGGGACAATATTTCCACAAAGTTTCTTCTTGCGACGAATTCGGAAAACGACTCCACCCATCAGGGTTTGCTTCTGCGCATCCGTAATCTCCATTAATTCTTTGGAGATTTGAGTCAGTGATTTTGATGGTTTTTTGGCAACAGAAAAGGGGGCAGTTTTTGAAACGAGCGTGTTCATAATTGTTCAATTTATGGATTATAAAGTTGAAGTTGTTTTGTGATTGGCAGTGCCAAGTCTACGAAACAACTTCATAGTCTGTAGGAAAGTGGAGGGAAAAAAATTGTAAGATTGCCGTCGCATTTTAGTTCTGTGAAAGAACCGATAGCGGGTCCGGCTGTGTTTTGGAAATACTAATATACGAATAAAATATTATATATCCAAATAAATACTTTAAACTTAAAATAATTTCTTAATATTTGTAAAAAAATCATTCTTCAACCGTATAAATGTTGAAATGGTATTCTTATTTATCCGGTTGAAGGAGTTCACTGTAAAGGCTATTTTTCAGTGATGATAATTTTATGTGTTTCTATTTTGCGCTGTTCTACTTTTATAGTGACATAATAAAAGCCAGCTTTGTAATCAGATAAATGGAGTGTAATGGCTTGATTTGGAATATCTGAAAAAGATTGTGTTTGCATCAATTGTCCAAAGGAATTAAAAATAGTAAGTGCTGCCATTTGTCCTCGGTAAGCCTTCAAATCAACCATTAATACATCTGTTGCAGGATTTGGATAGAGACTAACCTGGTTGAGGTTTTGGTTAATTATGGTTTGGCGAACATCCGTATATTGAAATTCCAGAACAGTTCAAAATTCTCGCCCAGCCATTTTGCGTATCAAAAATTTGCACTTGTGTGATCGCAGCAGTTAAATCAGCCACGGTAATTGAATTATAATCGGTGGTAATCGTTATATCCGAACAGTCATTGGTTGGTGATGGAGTCGTCGATCCTGCACAAGTACAGCCATCCGACTGGATCACATCATTTGTGGTCTTGTACTTTATAAATCCTTCCCCTATTCTGAATCACTCTCTCTATCTTTCCTCAAATTATTTAAATCCCGGTTGACCGCCACACTCGCATTCAATTCAAAGCCAATTAACAGCACTAGTACATTCAACTGAATCCACAACATGATGATAATGATGGTTCCAATAGAGCCGTAGAGTTTGTTATAAACGGCAAAATTATTGACGTAAAAACTAAAAACAATCGTCGATAAAATAGAACCCACCGTAGCCACCGTCGTACCAACCGAAAAGACTTTGATCCGGGCAATGGTTGGGATTCCGTAGCGGTAAACCATGGCGGTACCAAAATAGACCAAGCATACGACGATCAAGCACCGAAGAATGTTAAGCAGGACTTTTTCCACGCCGGGGTGTTCCACGTTTTGGACCAATATCGCTACTATTTGATTCCCCAGGATGATTAAAAATACGGAAGCTAAAATCATAGCGGACAATAATAAGAGCAATCCAATCGCGACCAATCTGCGTTTTAAGAGAGAGCGTCTTTTGAAGGTCAGGTGATAGGATTTGCTGAATCCGCGCATCATACTCATCATACCATTAGAGGCAAAAAATAAGGCCAGAAAAAAACCAAAAGAGAGTAGTCCCGCTCGGGGTTGGGAGACAATATCCCGAAGTAAGGAAATCACTTCTACCTTTCCAATCACATTGGGTAACATGATATTCAATTGTAAAATCAGCGTTTCTACAAAGTCAATATTCCCGTCGGCTTCGTAAATAAAAGTCGTATCCATCGGTAAGACCCTAATCAAATATTTGTTGAAAATGAGGGGAAGTAATAATGGAATCAGGGTGAAGAAAGCAATAACGGTGGGGAAAAGCGACAGAAAGAAACTGAAGGAAATGGAATTTGCCCGGGTGATCAACCGATCTCTTTTTAATTCCTGCCAGACAAAATTTAAAACAACATAAATAGACTGCTTCTGAAATCCGGGCAGAGAGCGGGATTTGGCCCAGTTAATTAACCGTCCCAGCTGAGGATGTTTCATCAGTTGTTTTTTGAGCTGATCTATAGACGGTAGTCTCATTATTTAAAAGATTTATTCGTGCTCCTTCTTAAAAAAAGGCCTCAGTGGAGCCAGCAAATATTCGGGAGCCGTTATACTTTTGTTCGTGGCGTTATCTATAAAACAGAGCTTCACAGAACCTCCATTCAATAATTTATTTTTCTGATTAAAAACCTCCGTGTAAAAAGTGATGTGCCGACCAGGCAATCGCCGTAGCGTTGTCTCCATCCGCAACAAGTCATCATAATGCGCCGGGCGTACATATCGGATATTCAGCGACATGACCGGCATCATAATCTTATGCTCTACTTCTAAATCACGATAACTAATCCCAAGAGCCCGCATCGCCTCCGCTCTGGCCACTTCATAATATTGCGCATAATATCCATAGTACAAATATCCCATCTGGTCGGTTTCTGCGTAGCGCACACGAACGGAAAATTGGTGTTGATACATCTTATTTACTGTTTATCTATGTTCATAACAAAACTATTTCAACTTTAAGGACAAATCCAGTGGGCTTTTAATGGGCTTTCAGTGGGCTTTTAATGGGCTTTCGATAGGCGTTCTTTTAGCGTGTTTGGCTAACAATGGGCTTTCGTAGGCTATCGATTGGCGATCTTTTATTGTATTTAACGTAAAAGCTCAATTAACTGTCATTGAAAGATTGAGGAATTTCCCGATAAATACGTTAAAGAAAGCCCACTGAAAGCCCTCACCGATTGAAGAGCCCCTTCACTCCCGCTCAATCGGACAAGTCATACAATGCGATCCTCCCCGTCCCCGTGACAACTCAGAGCTTGGTAAGCTGATAATCGTATTTTTTACTTTGGCTGGATCAATTGTTTTATCCTGGATACCTTTCAATAAATCGTAGGCATGAATAATTTTATAACCCGCGGCCTTTAAGGCGATTTCGGTTTTAGGATTTCGATCGTAGGTAAGTGCAACGCCTGGTTTGATCGCTACCATATTACAACCATCCGTCCATTGCTCACGATCCTGGAATGGGGATTCTCCGTTCCCCACGGGAATAAAGACCATTTTGGGGTTAATCTCCCCGTGGAAGAAATCTTTTACCGATGGATAGATAGATTGTTTGCCTGTATGGTGATGCACAATAACATTGGAACCAAGGCCATCCATAATGATGGGTTTAAAAGCGACGATGTGATTTTTACTAATCTGCGTAAAAATGGTATCAATGTGCATATACGAGCGATCCGCCGGAATATTTATCTGGACCACATTTTTAATCACCTTTTTCTCAAACAAAACATTTTTGAGGGACTCAATTGCGTGGGCGTTGGTACGTTCACTGCAACCGATCAACAAATAATCTTTATTGATAATCATGATATCTCCTCCTTCGATAGAAACGGTTTCCCCTCTTTTGGAAGGTGGAAAATCATCTACCGTGTTGAGATTGATTACCTTGCCTTCAATCCGGATTTCCCGAAACATGGGATGGGCCCAGCAAACAAAACGGGTGATAAAATTTTCCCGGTGCCGTGCCGCTTTTCTGGCTTTGGTAATAATTACGTGATCATTAATGGTAACGGCAATATCTCTGGTGAAAATAAAGTTAGGAATAGGATCGAAAATAATATGGTCATCTTTTTCATAGTAACCCGTGACCAGCACCGTGGCCAAATCCTCGTCCGATAGACTATGAAACAGGGTCTGATAAGTGCCGGGCAATTCTTCGTAATCAATCACCAGGTCGATCATTTCAGCTTTGGCCCCTTTGCTGGCTTTCAGTGCTTCGACCAGTAAATCCTGAATTTCGAGGACATTTTCTTTTCCCATAAAGGCTTGCAATACCTGAGTGAAAATCTCGTGTTCTTTCTGCATAGTGGGCAGATGAACAATATCGTCAAAAAGCAACTCTTCCGCGTCTTTTGGCGAAATTCGGGCGATACCAGCGTCTGGGCGGTGGACCATTACTCTTTTAAGTACTCCTATTTCGGAGGATACATTTATTTTTTGGTTAGAACTCATAAGCGCAAAGAAAAGGAATTTTGTGGTTTTGGGGTAATTTTTATTATTTTACGGGTTATTTAACTGGAAGGTTTGAGAATCAGTGGCTGAGAATCAGTTTAATATGTTATTTGCTTCTCGCTACTTGCCACTTGCTTCTCTCAATCGCGATTGAAGAGGCCAATTGCAAGAAGCAAAAAACTACTTCTATATAAAAAATGATGTCGATTTATTCTTTACCTTAATTTTAAACCCTGATTCGTATTACAATATAATTATCACATGTTTGACAAAATCAAAAAACTCTTTGTCGTTGAAGACGATGACCCACTTAAAAAGGCTTTAGAACAAAAATCGCAGGAAGAGGCCGATGCGGCGATTCCCGCAGAAGAAATGGTACCCGATCAACCCGCTTCAACTCAAAACTCAACACCCAAAACTCAATCCTCAAAACCAACCGGTGGCAAAGTGACGGATAAGTTTATGAATATTCTTTTGGGGGCGATGGATAAAAGCAACCTGGATGGATTTGATTATTTAGAATATAAACAATCTCTACAGTCGCTTCAAGGGATGAATATGGACGAGTCTACCCGTTATCAGTCTGCTTTTGCAATGGCCAAAACGATGGGCGCAACGCCTAAAAAATTGCTCGAAACCGCTAATCACTATTTGACGGTTCTAAAAACGGAAGAACAAAAATTCGGACAGGCACTTGTCAATCAAAAGGAAAAGCAAATCGGAGATCGCCGGCAAAGAATCGAACAATTGGACCAGGCTGCAGAACAAAAACGCAAACAAATTGAGCAACTAACCAAAGAAATTGAGGCGCACGAACAGGAAAGTGCCCAAATAAAAGAACAAATTACGAGCGCAACCGTCAAAGTAGAGAACACAAAAAATAATTTTATCGTAACCTATCAGTTATTGACGGGGCAAATACAGGAGGATATTCGTAAAATGCAGTCCTATTTGAAGTAAATTTTTACTAAAAAATTAAACTTCAAATTAACAGTTTTGTTTATAAAAGTACATTACGCAGATGAGTAAATTTACGATCATAATTTTGGTATAATAATCATGTTCGTGTATACAGCCCCAAAATCAGTGTTCAATATTCTATAAAAGGGTTATTTTTGCAAAAAAGAAACTACTAAGATCTATGGCAGAGCCAAAACCAAAATCATTCTGGAAAAGACCCGAGGGCGTAACGGGCGCCATCTTTCTGGGCGCCGCTGTTATTGGAACCGTGGCCCTGGTCACCACTTTTATCACCCCGATTTTAACTTTTTTATTTTCAGTTTTGGGAATGGTGGTTTCCCTTTCTGTCCTGGCAGTCATTATATTTATGGCGCTGGATCCAAAAACCAGAGCGGTAACCGGATATATGTATAAAAGCGTCATGCGCTGGATCACGGGACTATTCGTTCAAATTGATCCCATCGGTATTCTTAAATCCTACGTAGAAGATCTTCAGGAGAATCTGCGAAAAATGAGTCGCCAAATCAGCCAGCTACGGGGAGAAATGCACAAAATGCAGGAGATGATTCATAATAATAAAAGAATGATCGAAAGCAACCTTAATCTGGCCAGCAAAGCCAGAGATAAGGATAAAAAGAACATCATGATCCTCAAATCCCGGAAAGCGGCCCGGGCCAAGGAGTCCAATATGCGACTGGAGGATTTATACAAAAAAATGGAGGTACTTTACCGCGTACTCAATAAGATGTACGAAAATTCCGAAATCCTCATGGAGGATATCAAGGATCAGGTAGAAATGAAAGAGCAGGAACGGATTGCCATTCACGCCAGTCACGGTGCGATGAAGTCCGCCATGAACATCATCCAGGGAGATGCCGATAAAAGGTATATGTTTGATATGGCTCTGGAAGCCATCGCCGACGATGTAAGTCTGAAAGTAGGGGAGATGGAACGCTTCATGGATATGTCTTCCAATTTTATGCAATCCGTGGATTTAAAAAATGGGGTCTTCGAAGAAGAGGGATTGAAAATGCTGGAAAAATGGGAAAAAGAAGGAACTTCACTGATTCTTGGTTCCGAAAAAGATACCCTCATTCTGGAATCTGACGATGGTGAAATGCTGGATTTAAACGAACCCATCGCCAGACCCCAAAGAGCAGAAAACGATACAAATCAATACGATAGCTTTTTTGACTAAACAGAATGCAGGAATTCTGAATGATTTAACGTTTTTCAATAAACTATTAACCTCCCTGCTTGACGCAGTCAGGCAGGTTCAACAAGCGAAGCGTTTCAACACCTCAACAAGCGAAGCGCCTCAACAATCTTAAACAGGAATCTACTTTATTCACTAACAAACAAGAACAATGGCCCGACGATTAACTACCTTTTCAAAATTTCTAATCACCCTCCTCATTATTGGTGCTATTGCATTTATTGGACGGTATTTTTTGACACAAACAGAAGCAGGCAAAGGTCTGGCCGAAAAGGCTGGAGTAGAGAATGTTGACAATGGAAATTCCAACGCCAATCCAGGCAGCTCTTCTAACACAAATACCAATCCTGGCAACACGAACAGCGGCAGTTCCGATGATATCATCCGGGTAGGCGTTGTAACCTGGGGCGGATACGCTGGGGGACAATATTTTAACGAAGGCTTCGAAGCTTCTAAGAATTCCCGCTTTTACAAAGACTACGGATTTCAAGTAGAATTTATCGTACTCGACGATTTTGAGGCAAGCCGAAATGCTTTCCGCGCGGGGGAAGTGGATTTACTCTGGGCGACCATTGATGCTTTCCCAACCGAAGTGGGCGCTTTATCTTCCGTTGATCCGGTCATTGTTTTTCAGGCCGACTGGTCTCGCGGTGGAGACGCCATCATTGCACAACGTGGTATTACCCGAGTTGCTGATTTAAAAGGAAAAGACATCGCAGTAGCGGAATTAACGCCTTCTCATTCTTTCTTAATTTGGTTATTAGAAGCGGGTGGATTATCCATCAAAGACGTAACCATTAAGCCACAAGCTTCGGCGGTAGATGCGGCGGAAGTTTTTAAAAGTGGACGAGTAGACGCAGCAGTCGTTTGGAGTCCGGATGATATCCTGGCAACCAAAGCCGTGCCCGGTTCCAGAATTTTAGAAAGTACACGTAGTGCCGCTTATATCATTGCGGATGTTTTTATGGCCAAACGAGGATGGGCGAATGCCAATGAGGATCGACTTCAGAAATTATACGAAGGCTGGATGCGTGGAGCGGCAGAGATCAACAGCAACTCCAGTAGCCGTAAAAAGGCCGCCGAAATTTTATCCCGTGAATTTACGGAGCGTGGTACAGCCTTGAATCCAACGGAAGCAGCAGAAATGATTGGGAACGTTCGATTGGTAACTCACGGTGACAACAAAAATTTCTTCAAATTAAACAATGATTACAAAGGCGTAAACGGAAATACGCTTTATTCTACGATGGGTAACAAATATTCGGACCTTGGATTCGTGGAAGGACGGATTCCTGCCTGGCGACAAATTGCTTATCCTAAATTAGTCATGAATACTAATTTAACCAGTCCGGCTGATTTTCCTGAAAAAGGAAAGACTTATGCTAAAGCGACCAAGGCGGATGAAAGTAAAGAAGCCCTGGCTACCAAGGAGTTGAGTATCAGTTTCCGTACGGGAGAATTTCAATTAGGAGAAAATGCTAAAACGCTTATTGACAGAGAATTTGTAGAAATTGCCAAAGTGTTTAACTCGCGAATTCGAATCGAAGGAAACACGGATAACAC
>CALLLR010000077.1 GCA_938008185.1 uncultured Saprospiraceae bacterium | reverse complement strand
GTTTTTAAAGATTTACGAGAGACGAAAAACCAACAATGGGCTACCAAACGCTAAACAATGATTTAGTGGAGTGGTCCTTTTCGAATCGTATGTTCTTTAATTTAGTTGATAGTTAGTTTTCTGTGATGATAAAGTCGTATCAAATCCGTTTGATGCGACTTTCTTTTTTCCATCACTCTGTGTATCCTTTGGACGCAATAACTCCGGATAAGTGACAAATGTTCATTAACGCTTCTCTGAAACTACCATAGGAAGATAAATCAATATTGAATTTCCATTTCTATACCGAAGCAAAAACCAGATCCATCGCTTCACAGATCAAGGCCGCCGCTTCCTCTAAATCCTCGATTTTATGGGCCGCCGATACAAAACCTACCTCGTATCCCGATGGTCCCAGATAGCAGCCTCTCTGTAATAATTCGTGGTGTAATATTTTAAATAATTCCATTTTCTTGGGGTCAATCTGATCCGCACGCTGAATTCGGTTTTGGGCGAATGCAATCCAGAAAATAGATCCAATAGTTGGAAAATGTACGGGATAGTTTTTACCAGCGCAGTAATCTTGCAAAATAGAGATAAAATATTTGGTTCGATATTCCTGATCTGCAAAAAAACCGGGTGCTGCCAATTGTCTCAGTGCCGCATAACCTGCGGACATGGCTACCGGATTGGCCGATAGGGTACCCGCCTGGTAAACGGGGCCATCCGGAGCGATATTGGACATCATTTCGTGACTTGCTCCATAAGCTCCCACGGGCATTCCGCCCCCAATAATTTTTCCGTACGTAATGATATCCGGTTGAATATGATATAACCCCGCCGCTCCTTCAAATCCTACCCTGAATCCGGAGATTACCTCGTCAAAAATTAATAAAACTCCATGTGCGTAGCAGCGCTCCCGCAAAGCCAGCAGAAAGCAAGGGTTTTGTAATAATAAGCCATTATTAGCGGGAACTGGTTCTATGATGATGCCGGCAATATCATCGGCATGATCCTCCAAAACTTGATCCAGCGCCTCCAGATCATTCAATGGAATCACCAGCGTTTCTCTGGCAAAAGGTTCTGGAATTCCCGCGGAGGTACTCTCTCCAAAAGTCGCCAGGCCGGAACCAGCTTTGACTAAAAGCGAGTCCACGTGGCCGTGGTAGCAACCTTCAAATTTGACAATTTTTGATTTTCCCGTCGCTCCTCTGGCCAAGCGAATAGCCGACATGACCGCCTCGGTACCGGAGCTGACAAATCTTATTTTTTCAATAAACCGATTGTGGTCTAAAATTAGTTTACCCAATTTATTACCCAATACAGTTGGCGTACCGAAACTAGTCCCTTTACGGACCGTAGCAATGACCTCTTCCCGGATCAGTTCATTATCATGACCAAGGATAAGGGGGCCCCAGGAACAACAAAAATCAAGGTATTCGTTATCATCCTCATCCATAATCCGGCATCCGGAACCGGAACGAATAAATAGGGGAGGACCGCTGACCGATTTGAAGGCACGAACCGGAGAATTTACCCCACCCGGAAAATATTTTTTTGCTTCCGCGAAATGCGCCGCAGAATTATTACGCTGATTGATCGTTTTACTCATGCGACAAAGGTAAAGATTAATTTAATTGTTGGGATGGATTTAAAATCAGAGTTTGGTAAAATGTTGAGGGGAGGCGCTTCGCGCGTTGAATCGCTTCGCTTGTTGAATCGTTGAATCGTTGAATCGCTTCGCTTGTTGAGTTGTTCACGGTAAAGTTATGACGGGTAGAATTCGGAATGAAATTAGATGTAGATAAGTGGTAATGTGTTTATTTGTTTAATCGTTTATTTGCTTCAAGATTTTAGCTTTTTTTATTCTTTCTGTTCATTTTTTTTGCAGAAAAAAAAACGAAATAAAAAAATCTGCCGCCTGTCGCGTTTTTCGAATTACCTGACCCGCCCGCTTAGCGGTTCATTCACTTCTCACACTGTCGTGTTCGGCTCTGCGAGATCGTTCATTCATCTAATAAAATGTCAAACTGAATAAACTCGCTTTGAAGTTCTGTTTATTATTTTTAATTTTCTAATTATCAATCATTTACATTTTATTCAGCAGTTGTTTAGCTCACACAGTATTCAGTTTAAGACATTTTATTAAGGCGCCGAATGGAAAAAAGCCTGCCTGCGTTCCTTGGAAGGCAGGCTCAAGGTCGGAGGCTTTGTCGAAACGAAAAAAAATTGGTCCATTAACAAAATTTTATCAAAAAGAAATTTAACCATCAAATTTCACAGAAGAAATTTTTCACACTTGCTGAGTAGATTGAACACCCTAGCCAGGAGCATAAAACTAATAGCTAAAACTAGCCGTTGCTTCGTCCACTTGGAACAATAAATAATCTCTTTTTTTATTGGGGCCTACTAAGGTAATGATATTTTGCTGGTCGTTATATAATTCCATTAAAACATTATTGGTCAACGTCAGTTTTTTAGTGGAAATATCAGAAAGTGGGAATTCAAAATAACACCAGACGGCGAGTAGATCCTGACTATTTTCTTTGCCCACAAAAGAGAAGGAAAGGGGTTCTTCGTTGGCCGTAATAAGAAAATGACTGCGGAGATAAACCGCTAAAAGTGAGTCTCCTTCGGGAACCTCTTTTTCGGTACCCAGGTGCATTTTTTCTGTAAAACCTGTTTCTTCCTGAATCACTTTTTCCAGATCATCCAGAAAAATATGCATGCTGACCTGAACGGATTGCTCTGAGGTGTTGACATCTACCTGAGCTTTGGTCAGGTGAATATCATGAGCTAGCCAGAGACTGAGTATTTGTAAGAAAAAGATCATGTAAAAAAATTTAATGAAAATTGGAAATACCTAGATAAAACGTTGGTAACTTCGGTTTCGTTGTGGAAAAGGGGGAAATTCGGGTGGGGTGTTCAATTAACTATGTCTAATCAATTTGTTCAATTTACATAAATAAAAGTTACCGAACCATTGATAAATAAAATACTACTTTCATAATTGATCGTTAATCAGTTAATTAGTCTGTTTTAACGCAATAAAAAAACAGATTATTGAAGCGTCCCACAGGATTTTTTATTCCAGTAATCCACCTATAATCCAGATACAAAAAACCATTACCAGCGTATTGACTATCTTGATCCAGTTTTGTTTATTTACTTTTAAGAAATTTAAAACCAAAAAATTTATCAGTACCACCATTCCAACAATAACCAGTTGGCCCATTTCAATACCCAGATTAAAGGCCAACAATTGCCAGACTATTTGCTGCTCTTCGCCGGGCATCAAGGCTGATTTTAAAAAATTAGAAAAGCCCATTCCGTGGATTAATCCGAAAAACAAAGCAGCGAAATATTTTATATTGAGGTCGGTTTTTTGGGTGGCCGAGTCCCCATCCGTCGCACTAAGGGTCCATAAATTATACGCGGCGGTTAACAGAATCGTGATGGGAATTAACCATTCAATGATGGTTGCTGGAAACTGAATTACATCCAGTACCGCCAAAGCCAGCGTGATCGAATGACCGATGGTAAAAGCCGTCACCAGGATCAATAGTTTTTTCCATTCCGCTAGTTGATAGACAACCGTCAGTGCAATGACAAATAACAGATGATCGTACGCTGCCAAATCCAGCAGGTGCTCAAAACCGAGTTTTAGATAGAGGTTGAACATTTTTGTTGAATCGTTGAGTTGTTGAATCGCTTCGCTTGTTGAATCGTTGAGTTGTTGAATCATTGAAAATTTCATAAACGATTCAACAGTTCAACAAATAAACATTTCTAACCAGCATTTCCAAAAGCCTTCAACACTCGTAAGTGCGAACCCACCGCCGCGCGAAAAGTTGGCTGGTCGAAATAAGGCAGATTAAATTCTTCCGCCGTTTTTTGTACTATTTTAGAAATATTCTTATAATGAATGTGACAAATATGGGGGAATAAATGGTGCTCAATTTGATAGTTTAAACCACCCACAAACCAGGATAAAATTTTATTGTTACGCGCAAAATTTGCGGTGGTCATCAGCTGGTGAATGGCCCAGGTATTTTCCATCGTGCCGCTCATCACGGGCTTGTGGTGCGTGGGACCTTCCACGACGTGCGCCAGCTGAAAAACAATGGTCAGAATAAAGCCGGAGACCATTTGCATTAACAAAAATCCAAGTATTACTTTCCACCAGGCAACGGGTAAAAGAAGCATTGGTAACAATAAAATGTAAAAAAAATAAATTGATTTGCTAATCAGCATAGTAATTAATTCCCGGCGGGGATGATGTCCGCTTTTTTCGGTCAAACCACTTCGATTGTAATGTGCCATTTGCGCAAAGTCTTTTTTTGTCAGCCAGCTAACGGTGGCCAGCGTATACAAAAAAGGAGCGTACCAGTGCTGATATTTGTGGTACGCATTTAACTTGCCGTGGGGCGACAGCCGGATAAACGGTTTGTCGTGAATATCTTCGTCCAGTTCGTAAATATTGGTATAAGTATGGTGTAAAACATTGTGTTGAATATCCCAGGTAAAAGAACTACCACCAATCACATTAAAAGAATAACTGAGGATTTTATTCCAGAATTTATTACCGGAATAAGCGCCGTGCCCCGCGTCGTGGGCGACCGAAAATCCTATACCCGCCTGTCCCAGTCCCATCACCAGACAAAGTCCAGCCATCACCCAGGTCGAGAAGCCACCCAGCATAATGAGCAGATACGGACCAAAATAAAGGGTGTACATACAAATGGTTTTGATGACCATCCGGTGATCTCCGTTTTTGGACAATTGATTTTCCTGAAAATAACGATTAACGTTTTTTCGTAGGGTAGAAAAAAATTGCGAAGTATCGGGTCGGGCAAATTTTACACCTTGCATAGTCAGTTTGTTTTTATAGATTGCTATTTGCTATTTGCTATTTTTTTTCAAAAATGCTAAGGGAAATCGTGCGTGCTGATCGACGCTTACGTAGCATAAGAATTTATCAGCAACTGCTATGGTAAAGATAGGGAATTCGTTTTGGAATACAACACGAAAAGCGGAAAATGACTCAGAACTTAAAAATGGATTATTCTGAAATAATACGGTTTGGCTAACGCCTTCAAAAGGGCAGGAGCGTTTTAAGCGGAGTGGCGTCGCCCAAAACAGAAAACCGCCGATCTAAATGAATTCAGATCGGCGGTAGCTGTGCAAGGGAATATAAATCTTTAATCGATCCGAAGGTCCTCCACATCTACGCCCGGATAATCGCTGGCATCAAAGGTGAAGTTTTTATCGGTAAATTTTTTATTAGGAACTAGTTTATCAATTTTTAAAGTAAAGCGCGAACCATCGCGGCTAAACGCTTTGATGCTTTGTAAATCATTCTTTTTGATATCGAGGGCAATCCGAAATTTAAAATATTCGCTATCGCTATCTACTGGTTTTAGCTCAATCCAGCGTACGGCCTTGCCATCTTCTTTGGCGACGGTTACGGGAGCAGCGACGAATTTACCATCCTCATAAAATTTCAGGAAATTCTGGGGAGCAAACATCTCCTCGGAGACTTCGTCCGGATCGACGTTGTTGATCTGTACCAGTTTGGAAGAAATCTGGTGATACCAAAGCAACTTACCGTCGGAGATAATATGCTGATCGTTCATAGTCAGATTGTAGCGATCGCCTTGTTGCTGGATGGTTCCCTTCTGTATTTCCGCATCCTCTTCGGGCATTTCGATCGTCAGGGTAAAACCAGCTTCTACGGAGTTATATCCGAGATATTGATCTTTCATAGCTTCCAATATTTTAGCCGCTGCCGGATCGGAGTCCTCGGCGGTGGCAAATTGGTTATTCTGGGCAATTGCGGCGACGCTAAAGGTCATGGCCAGTAACAATAGGAGCTTTTTCATCTTCTTTTCAGTTTAATTCTGTTTATTCAATCCGGTAATTAGACGCAAATATAACGCGGGAGATTAACCAAGGATTGCCGGGAAGTGTTAAGGAATCATTAAATTAGGGGAAGATTAATATTTTGGACTAACAACTTAGAATTTAATGTCCACAAACCCTATTTTTACCAAAAAAAATGGATACCATAACCAACTCCGGGGATTTCTACGACCAAACCTTCGCTCCTTCTCCCGAAGAAAAAAAAGAAGCCTTCCTCCGCCAATTATTCGCCCGCGATGAATTATTCTGTTTTGCCTATACAAACTACCTCGATCCTACTCCCGTTAACTACGATCTAACCACGCTCGTGGAAAAGCTTAACGAAATATCCCAACGCATCAAAACAGATATTGAAAATTATGATTGGGTCGTCACCGAAGAAGATCCGGATGAGGATTATCTGGAAGAGCTGGTCGAAATGCTCAACGAAAGTTACTTCCTCAATATCACCCCGATGATTGAAAACTATTTTCAAAGCGGGAATCTATTACTGGCCCTCAGAAATCTGCGGGTATTAGAATTAAGCCTGGATGTTGACTGGAATAAAATCGCTCCTCAACCGCTCGCCGTTCTTGGCCCTGAACTCAACGAAGACATGGTAACCCACGAATTTAATTATTTATTGGTCTATTTTCATACGGGTATTTTTTCCGATCTTTTGTTGCGAAGTGCTAAAGAACTGGTCCGTAATTTTATCGGACACCCTACGGCGCATTATCCGCAGACGGCGGCATGGGAAGAGATTGGAAGTATGATTGAGGAACGATTGGTAGGGTAGATCAACGAATCAGCTTAGCAGTACCTCTTCGCTGTGGTCCGTACCCGACCCAGATACCCCGTTCCAAATAAATTTAAGTGCACCAATAAATAATACAATTGATAAAGTGGAATGCGTCCTTCGAGTCCCGTTTCCCAGGGATAGGTCTCCGCGTACCCTTCGTAAATCTCCGTGAGTTAAGGCGGGTGGCTCATTCGGACAGATGGACTCGATTTGTAAAAACAGTTTTTCAAAATTTTTTAAATCGGTTGCTTCCAAAAACTGTTGATCTCTGGCCATTTTTTTTGGGTAAAGATAAAAAATTGGGCATATCCTTGATGCGTAAGTTTGTGGATTAAATTATTTAGAAAGGGTCTGATCTGTAGGTAGGCTGTTTTTAGTAGAAGGAGCATCATGTTTAAAAAATGCCTTGTTGATACAAAATTCGAAAATGGTTCCTTTTTCGTTGCTTTTTCTGATTTGAATATCTCCCCCCAATTGTTGTAGTATTTTTTTAGAAATAGATAATCCTATTCCGGAGCCAACAAATTTATCCCGGGAGTGAAGCCTTTTGAACATTTCAAATACTTTATCATAATATTTCTCTGCGATACCAATACCATTATCTGCTACCGAAAAGTAGAAATGGGTGGAGCTATCCCAGGTGTCAATTTTGATAATTGGAACTTCATTTTCATTAAACTTTATCCCGTTTTCAATTAAATTTTTAAAAACCAGCGTTAGCGGTTGTGGAAAAAGAATTTCATCCGTTTTTGTGTCAGATTGAAAGTGGAGTTGAGTTTTACTGGTTTCCGAATTTATCGCTAATTTTTCTTCCGCATCTTGTAAGATCATCATTAAGGGTTTCACTTTGTGGGAATTCTTTTTTCCAATACTGAAATATTCTATAATGCCTTTGAGTAAGGTACTCATCTGATTAGTACCACTTTCGACATAAGTAAGATATTCATTAGCTTCATCAATTTTATTTTCCTTTAATCGTCTTTTTGCTAAAGTAGAAAAACTCATAATTGAGCGGAGTGGTTCTTTTAAGTCGTGGGAAGTGATGTAAAAAAAACGCTCCAATTCTGTGTTGGCCCGTTCCATTTTTCGGTTAATATTTTTTAAATGTTGGGTTCGTTCCTGAACTTTTTTCTCCAAATCTATATTGAGTTGGTGTTTCGTTTCTTTTACTCGGTATAGCCAATATACCAAGACTCCGAGTAGGACAATACCTAATAAGCAGACTAGTGCAACGATGGTACGCTGCGAAATTATTTTAGCATTTAAAATCTGTTCTTGTTTTAAAAAATGATTTTCTTTTTCTTTTAGGTCCAACTGGTATTTTGCCTCCATTTCTGCAAACGCTCCCATATTCTCTTTTTGCAGTGCACTGTCTTTTTCCAAAAGATGAATTTTGAGGTGCTTTAAAGCCATCGCAGGATTATTGTCCAATTCGTAAATTTCTGAAAACGTACGATGAATGGTCGCTAACTTTTCTTTGGATGAAGAATTGGGAAAATATTCTAACGCTTTTTTTGCGTAGATAAGTGCCGATTCAGGGTCACCAGACTGTTTTTTTAACGCAGCGTATTTGAGGCAAATATTTGTCAATTCCCAAGTATAATTAGAGGTGATCGCCATTTTATAGGCTTTTTCTAAGTGCCAGGCAGCTTCGTCCAGGTGATTCAGTTTCAGATGAATTTCACCAATTTTTTTATAACCATATAAGATACTGTGATTATAATTCATCTCGGTAACCAGCGCTAAATATTTTTGGTAATAGGCCAATGCTTCGATATGTTTTCCTTCCACAAAAAGAACATCCGCTAAATTTGTATAACCAAAAGCGACCCCTTCTTTATCATCAATCATCTTACTGATCGTAAAACTTTTTTCAAAGGACTCCTTCGCTTTACCATAGTCTTTCACCGCATAATACACGGCTCCTATATTGGTATGAGAAATAGAAACACCCAAAGAGTCATTCCTTTCTGTTCTAATTTTTAAGGATTTTAAATGAAATTCAATTGCTTTGTCATACTCCTGAACGTTCCCGTAAGTAAG
>CALLLR010000076.1 GCA_938008185.1 uncultured Saprospiraceae bacterium | reverse complement strand
GGACAGCGAAATCTACGGGCTGTTAGCCACAGAATATGAAACTGGCTAAAATGCGCAAAAAAACTTAGTGCCTTAGTGGCAAAAAAAGCCCTTTTCGCGCTTTTGTCCTTTACTCAGAAAATTTTAAAAAAGAATCCCAATGATCCGTTCCAACGTACACGCCTTCGAAATTCTGGAAAAGTCTGCTGACGCAGTTCCTTATGAAGCCATTCGTTACTTATATAATCAACCACCGACAGAAGAGATCCGGCGCAAAGTAATTTTCTGGCTTGAAAATGCTTATAACGACGCGGTGCTGGAATCCCAAGCCGATTATGATCCCAATGCGCCTTTTTGGTTTGCCATCATTGCCGAAAACTACGTAGAAGAAAGTCTGATCGATCCGGTCATAAAACTATTTACCACGGCCCGGGCAG
The DNA here is from genome assembly GCA_938008185.1 of uncultured Saprospiraceae bacterium. Classification (GTDB taxonomy): domain Bacteria; phylum Bacteroidota; class Bacteroidia; order Chitinophagales; family Saprospiraceae; genus JALZUU01. The sequence continues at coordinate 3,134 of CALLLR010000076.1, read as the reverse complement.
ACTGGGATTATTTGAACGAACAGGGTGTACAGCTAATTTTGAGATTGTGTAAAAAACTGGGAGATACGGCGATTGCTCCGTTTTTACATGAAATTGGAGAACAGATTCAGACGGAGACAAAGCTTCCCTACTTATATCTTTTTGAATCTTTCAAATTTGTTGACCCCGCCAAATACCCAGAAGAGATACTCGGACTTTTTGAAAAAAAATCTTATTGGTTAGATGCCTTACTTAGATTTCTGCCGGATATGCAGTTTTCACAAAAAAAACATTCAAAATTATTAGCAACAATCCACGAAAAATTGGAGTTGCTACGCCTGGAATATGAGATGATGGAAACCCACGACCATATTGACCGTTACACCTTAGCCGAAATAATAAATTGTCAAAAACAGCTTAATGAAGCCAATTATCCAAACGATAGAAATGATGATTTAGAGCCAGATGGAGATTGGGAAAAGACCCTGCGCGAGATGGAAGATCGCTTTGAATACGAGGAGGACAAAGCAATGGACGCTAGTTTACCAGCTCCCGTTTCCGTCCCCAAAAAAGTAAGCCGCAACGCACCCTGTCCCTGCGGATCAGGAAAAAAGTATAAACGGTGTTGTTTATAATTGTTTACGTGAAAAATTAGGTAAGGTAATTTCTCTATTGATAATAGCCAGTATTCAGGGTATTTAACGGTTGTTTATGCATTCAATTTAACCAATAAGTAATTTTGGCTACCAACGACCGATTGCGCGCACCAAACTGATCGAACGGATTAGTCAAATAGTTATCTGTATAAACAATAAAGAAATCGGAGACCGGTGCGTACCGCCACTGAAACCGGGCATTGATATTCAAATTGTCGATCTGTGAATTATATTGCACCAGGGTAGTCAAAAACAAGTTTTTCGTAAACGTCAAATCAAATCTTGGCCCTACTAACCACAAGTTGGCGGGCTGAAACGGATCATCTAATACAATGCGATTATAACCGTACTCCAACGAAAATTGACCGTAAGGTTGAAAGCGATAATTTAATTGACCATTTATACCTAGGATCGTTCCATTAAAAAATTGACCAAAATTAGTATTGATCCGATAAGAAAATTCCTGTCTAATATCTGAACGGTACGACACTCTCATACTGGTATATTTAAAGCGTTCACCGGCTGCTAGAAAAACAAGTTCGTCTTGAATTCGCGTGGGATCAAAATCACCCAACAGGGTCACGTCTTTATACTGAAGGCGGGCTTCAATATTAGCCGTATTTCTAAACCGAGCTTCATAAAATAGTCTTCCTTCCCATTCCCATAAACCAAAATCCTGAATTACTTCGTTGTCATCGGCTCCCAGTTTATAAAAAATTTCGGTATCAAAACCAATTCGATGCCGGTTGACAATAGAACTTTCGGGTGGGAAAAAGTTAACAAAAGCCTCCGGACTTAAATATAAAATGTCCTTACGAGGCACAAATCCTACTTTTGCATCAAAACCTTCTGAAATAATATATTGATCAATCCCAATCCTGAAACGGGGCACTTCGTAATTTAAATTAAAATATTGGGCATCGCCCTCCGATTGATCGGCAGGCGTAAAAGCACGTTGGTAGCTTAATTTTCCGGACCAGCGATTGTCTGCCGTTGTCAAACGGTACTCTAGTCCACCAATTCGATTGTAGGCGGGGAGCTCACTGCTAAACCTGCTGGGATTAATAGATTGTTGATTGACAAAAATACCGACAATCTGAGAACGGGAAAAAATAGTTTTTTCCAATGCAGCAACGGTGTAATTGATTCCCGGAAGGTCATTCTCTAACTGTTTGGCGGTTTGCATATTCAACAGTCCGATGCGTGCGCGGTCGTTTATTTTTCCACTGAGTCGGGATCCAAATAAAATAGTATTTTGAATGTTCTGTCCAGTTGCGGTATCCTGCGCTACACCAATACGTCGGGAAAAGAAAGGGTTCATTCTGGGATGACCGAAACTGCCAAAAAGATCGGCGTTTTCTAAAAAAAATTGTCTTCTCTCCGGAAAGAAAATTTCGAACCGATCCAGATTGGTCACCTGCCGATCCACTTCTACTTGCGAGAAATCTGGATTGACGGTCAGGTCAAGATTTAAGCCAGCTGTGACACCAATTTTAGCATCTCCACCTACCTCAAATTCTGAATTAAATTTACTATTCGGATCACTTTCAAAGTCCCGTCCCGTTGCAGCGGATAAATAGGGGATCGCAGTAAAATTGGTTCCTGGCTTTTTTAAAGGTTCATCCCAAATAATTTTGCCCATGTAGGTAAGATCCATTACAATTCTATTCCGGGGAATATTACTCCAGGTAGAGTGTTCACTGAGCTGTGTATCATTGCGATAAGCATTAAATCGCCATTCTAAGGCCCCTTCCCGATACCGGATTGTTTTAAAAGGAATCGCAAATTCGGCTACCCAATAATCTTCGTAAGATTTTGCCGTTCCACGCCATTTATTATCCCAGGAACCACTAAAATCACCGCCTCTTCTGCCACCATTTGAGATTAGTGCTTCCCTGCGAACGCCAAAAGGATTTAGCCCAAAAAGAAACGCATTGGTCGCATCATTGTAAGTGTCAAATAAAATACTAATATTATCGTTTCCGCGAAAACTATAATCTCTTCTTAGACTTGGGGTAATAAAATTATCGCTTTTGCTGTAGCATTTTACGGCGACGTAAATATTTTTGTCGTCGTAAGTCATATATATTTCTGTTTGTCCGTTGGCCGAAACAGAATCCATTGGGAAATATTGCCAAAAAGGAGAATCAGCGTTGCCTTTAATCCAGCAAGATTCGTTCAGCTCACCATCCAACGTAATTTCCTGGGTGGTTTTTTTGATACGAATTTCTGAACCAACGTAATCCGTGGCGTTGTCTTGCCCAATGATCGGACTGTATCCTGCCAGGCATAGAAATAGTAGGAAAAAATGGGGAGTTAATAATTTTGGCAAGGGTTGGCTTTTATAAAAATTTGTATTACATGTTAACAATGGATCGGGGGACTGTACGAACAAGTGTGTGGCCTCCCATCCCTACGGGTTCGCTAATTATCATTAGCTCAGGCATCCCGCACCTTGTGTTCCTCCCTGATTCGGGAGGCAGGCCTGAAGGAAAGCTT
>CALLLR010000075.1 GCA_938008185.1 uncultured Saprospiraceae bacterium | reverse complement strand
TTTTTAAATACTTAAACCAAGGAGCTTTGTAAAAGGCCATTTTTCTGTTCTTTTTAAAAGGTTATTTAAATGAGTTAATAGTATGGGTTATATTATTAACACAAATGTTGATAGTTATACCCTTGAACATAACGTTCAGGGTTGAAAAAGTTACAATTCTGTTTAGATTAATTTCAATTGAAAGGATTCGGATAATTCTGTGTCAAAGAAAATCAAAAACATAATCAGGTTCGATTATGTTTTTGATTGTTTATTTCTTAAAGATTAGAAATCATTTATTGAACGTCCTAAGAACGTCAGGGCGCAACGGAAGCCTACGTAAGACTTTGTCGTATCCTGAAACTCCCAGTGACGAGTACCAGTCTGCATGAAGTAAGCAATATCTTTCCAGGAGCCACCACGAATTACTTTTCGCTTTTGTGCTTCTGAATCATCATCCTTGGCGTCGTAGCGCAAATCAGGATTCAGATCGTGTAAGAAAGAGTAGGCATTTTCGTGAAAAGCGGTATTGGTCCATTCTGATACGTTTCCAGCCATATTGTAGAGGCCGTAATCGTTCGGGAAATAAGCATCTGCTTTTACGGTGTATAAACCACCATCCTCGGGATAATTACCACGACCAGGTTTGAAATTAGCAAGTAAACAACCTTTGGCGTTACGTACGTAGTATCCACCCCAAGGGTACGGTGCTAAATCGTGACCACCACGAGCTGCGTATTCCCATTCGTGTTCGGTTGGCAAACGGAAATCTTCACTGTTTACGCCGTTTCCTTCGTAAGAATTCCACAGTTTGGTTCTCCAGTAAGAGAAAGCCGCCGCCATTTTCCAGTCTACTCCCACAACCGGATAATCATCGTAAGCCGGGTGCCAGAAATAGTTACGGGCCATTGGTTCGTTATAAGAATAAGCGAAATCACGAATCCATACCAGCGTGTCAGGGTAAACCAACACTTTATCTTTTTTGATGTGCGTTGTACGATTAGCCCCTCTTTGGTGTGCAGCAGCCTGCCAATCGTACCATTCAAATTCGTATTCCAGTTTAGAAACGTTAAGCTCTTTCTTACCGGCAAATTTTTCGTCGCCCTGATAATAAAGCTCTTCGAGTGTTTCATCGGTAGGATCAATTTCTATCTCCCAATCGATTAGCTCATCTCCACTCTCTGTTTCGTAGTAATTATCTAACAGCGTATGAGAAATACTATCTTTTACCCAGTACACAAATTGTCGGTACTCATTATTGGTAATTTCAGTATCATCCATATAAAACCCGGAGATAGAGATGGATTTCTGTCGCTGGACCATGGTATTGGCGACATCCTGGTCACTGGGACCGATATGTAATGTTCCCGATGGTATGTAAACCATACCGAAAGGATTAATACCCTTCCAGGAGGGACGATTGTCAATTCCGACTAATTGGCCGGTCTGACCTGTTCCGCAAGCGGAAACGATTAACGCTACACAAAATAACGCTAAAGAAGTTTTAAATAATTTTTTCATTTAACACCCGAGTTTTCCTTCAGATTGATAATAAGCAAAAAAGTAAACGTAAATATAGTTTGTTTATATAAAAACAAAAACTAATTCGCAGTTATTGTTTGATATATGTCAAAGTACACGCCAAAAAAAGCTACTGGCAAAACTGGTTTGCTAGTAAGTTTATGATAAATTTTGGTTGCGGTACTTAGATTGTTCTCAAAATGTAGACTAAAGCTCCTCTATTCTTATATTTTATAAACTATAAAAAACGAGGATTGTAGATAATGTCCGGAGGAATTCCTGCTCCAATCGCTTTATTCAAATTATAATTAACCATTATTTCATGTGATCCGTTGCTAACCGATTTAATAGCCGATAAGGTAAGATCATACGCGTACGCAACGGTCATTTTAGGGTTTAATTTAAATCCCGCAATTATTGCTACGGCGTCAACCGTATTAGAATTATATCCTCTAAACGAAGCACCTCCAAATATATTGTCATTGTATTTCAATAAAGCAGAAATTTCTATCTGATGCTCTATCAAATCTGACTTTAATAATAAAGAGGGGTGTAGAGTTAGTGTGCTTCCAATTTCTAAATTCCCTGCAAAAATAAGAAAATAATTCCGATTCAAAGAAATATTTGTATTGGCATTTTCTCCATTAAGCAAAATTTGTGATTCGGTCAGGTTACTCACCGACAGGCCTGCTTCAAATTGTTGACCCTGAAAATAAACACCTGCGTTGAAAATCGGAGCCATTGCTCTAACTTCCGTAACTGGTAGTGATCCATCGTTATGCTCTATATTAGAGGGGTCGTCACTGTATATTCCATCAGGAGCTCTTAATTGTGCTCCATCCAGAGACTTTTCCAGTAATCCACCGGATAGTCCTATTGTGAGAAGATGCTGTTTGCCTACTGGCAACCAGTAATTGTAGCTGGCCGTAGCGGAAGTGGTTCGCTCGGGTCCCTGTTCTTCATTCTCAATATTTATGCCAAAGCCTCCGTTGAGAAGATACATTGGTAAGTGTGCATTTACCGTTTGCAAGGACGGTGATCCGGGTATACTCACCCATTGCTTCCGATAAACGCCCGTAATACTCAAACTATTGTCTAATCCAGCGTAAGCCGGATTGAAATTATATTTATTTAACGCGAATAAGCTGTATTGCGGCGCCTGTTGTGCTGCTACCGAAAAACCAGCTAACCAAATAAATAAACAGGTAATTGTTTGTTTCATACGCGAAATGATGACCGTATTATCTGTTTTTTGATGAACCAAATTACGGACGGTGTCCATCAAGTTCACTAAACTACTAAATTCTTTGCATAGATGCCTAATAGATTGTACGGGTAAACAGATCTTTGTTGTCTTTTTAGCAAAAATTAATTTAAAAAATCGATTTCCAGATTATCGAAGGCAATTAAAACGTTGGGGGGCAATGTTGCTTCTACTACTTTATGTAAACCCATGTTATGGCTCAGATGGGTCAGGTAGGCACGTGCTGGATTAACTACCTGGATGATCTCCAGCGCTTCTTTAAGGTTTAAATGCGAGTGATGTTCGTGTTGGTGCAGCGCACTAATGACGAGCAGTTCAGTGCCTTTTATTTTTGCCAGTTCGGCGTCACTAATTGTTTTGACATCGGTCAGGTAAGTAAAATTTCCAATTCTAAAACCTAGGACGGGTAATTTTCCGTGTAAGGCATCAATTGGAGTAATAGTCGTATTTCCTATTTGAAATGGTTTGTTGATCATAATATTTTTCAGTACTACCGAGGGCGCGCCCGGATAAGGATGGTCGCTAAAAATATAAGGAAATCTTTTTTTTAAATCTTTTTGCACTCTCGAATGCGCATAAACGGGCATGTCTTTTCCGGATCTAAAATTAAAAGGTCGTACGTCATCCATACCAATGATATGGTCGTTGTGCTCGTGGGTGAGAAGGATTGCATCCAGTCGATTTATTTTAGCCCGCAGCATCTGTTGCCGAAAATCCGGACCGATATCAATGACCAGGTGCTGTTCGTTGATCTTTATAAGAATTGCGCAGCGCAGTCGTTCGTCGCGGGGATCATCAGAAGTACAAACGGGACATTCGCAACCAATTATCGGGATGCCTTGAGAAGTGCCCGTACCTAAAAATCTTATTTTCAATGTCTACTGGTTTTCCGGATTTATTTGGGGAGCTTCTTCTTTTGCATTTTCTTTAGTGGGGGTTACTTCGGTAAGTTCCTCTTCTTTGGCCGCAAAAACCTGCGTCAGCTGCTCGTAGAGTTTTTTTTCTTTATCATCAAGTATTTCTGTATCCACCTCCACATTCCCAAGAATTTCGATGAGGCAATTAATCCGGGCTTCGGCATCATAAAACTTATTGATCACCGCAATTCTTTTATTTTCTACGATGCAATAACCAGACTGAAAGTTCCCTCGTTCGTACCGAATGATATATTTAATCTTATCGAAAAGGTCTTCTACTTTCTTTAAGGTATGTTTAGTATATTTAATCATTAGTTGATATTGTTTATAGTATCTTCGCAAATATAAGCAATGAAGTTGTTTAAACCCCTTCAAAATTCTAAATTAAACAAATAATTATGCGTTTTACGATTGTATATTTTTTCACACTGCTATTCGCTTCTACCATACTATCCGGCCAGGAAACGGCCGAGCAGAGATTTAAGGGTGGAATCGTAGCTGGTTTTAATGTTTCCCAGATTGAAGGGGACGGAATTGCGGGCTATGACAAGTTTGGCTTTCAAGCGGGCGTAAGGGTTGCGATTGTTTTAAAAGAAAAAATGGATCTGGGTGTAGAAATGTTATTTAGCCAACGAGGTAGTGCTGTTCGTAATACAGACCAGGGTACCTTCCCTTTTAAATTGACGCTTAATTATGTTGAGGTACCGATAATTTTTAATTATATGGACTGGCAAGCCGAAGACGAGGATTATTACCGGTTGCATTTCCATAGTGGTTTTTCTTATGGACGGTTGATTGGATTTTCCTCTGATGACAATCAGCTTACTGTACTGGGAGATTTTTTCCGCGATAATGACGTCAGCTGGATTGGTGGTGCAACCTATTATATCAACGAAAATTTTGGGATTACGGCTCGTTATACCCGATCAATTTATCCATTTTTTTTGGGAGACGAAAACGCTTCGCCCGATACGCCCAACGCAAATTCGTTGATTGGGTATCAACTTACCTTTCGGACGGTTTACATGTTTTAAAATACTAATTTTCTTACCGAAGTCAGATATGCTCAAGATCTAAACTATTAACTCATGCGCTTAGTTTTTTACACTTTTTTTGCTCTTATGGTCCTGGCCTGTAATGCTCCTAAAACTGATGCATCGGCTAGTAACGAACAAACGGCTCCAGCCCCCGAATCATCCGAGGCTCCCACCGTTACTACCGGACCACTACTTCCCAGCATCAGTCAGGATTATATGAAAATGCTTTGGGACAGTACCACTTACGTCGATTATACCTTTTATACACTTCCAATGAGTATGAGCTTTGACAATAAACCGGCCATTCAGAATGTGCTCGGGCATCTCGAAGCTATACCCGTCGCGCTGCCTTCGACTTGTAAACCAACGGGGCGCGCCTTTTTTCAAAAGGACGGAGAAGAGCTCGGTGTCGCTGAATTCTATTTACATACCGACTGTCGATGCTTTGTATTTTTGAAAGACGGAAAACCTGCCTACTCGAATCGGATCAAAGATTCGGGGATGGAATTCTACCAAAATTCTATCCGTCAGGCCGTTAAACAAACACAGCAAAAAGCACAGTGATGAACCCATCTTACGGCGTAATTGATTTAGGAACGAATACTTTTCATTTATTAATCATAGAAAAAATACCCAACGGTAAATTCCACGAAATTTTTCGGAAGAGGGTTTTTGTAAAACTTGCCAGTGAAGGTATTGACACCATTGGTACAGCACCTTTTCAACGGGGACTTGATACGCTTTCAGATTTTTCAAAAACGCTAAAAAAACATTCCGTAAAAAATATCCGGGCTATCGGTACCGCAGCTTTACGTACCGCCAGCAACGGTACTGATTTCGTCCAAGTTGTTTTGCGAGAAACCGGGATTCAAATCGAATTGATTGATGGAAAAGAAGAGGCCAGACTCATTTATCAAGGTGTAAAGCAAGCCTTCCCCATCGGCAAAGAAAAAGTATTAATCATGGATATTGGTGGCGGTAGTGTAGAGTTTATTATTGCCAACCAATCCGGTATTCAATGGTCGCAGAGTTTCCCCATTGGAGTGGCGGTTTTGTTTAAATCTTTTCATAAAAAGGATCCGATCTCGACTACCGAAATTCAACGAATAAATACCTGTTTGACGCAAAAACTTGAGCCACTTTTCACCGCACTGGAAAGACATTCCGTAGATCAACTAATCGGAGCTTCGGGTACTTTTGATGTCCTGGAATTATTTTTGGCAAAAGAAAATAAATCTTCTCTTTACGCAACAATTCCCATTTCTTCTTACAAAGATTTTTCAAAAAAAATAATTAATACGACCGTCGCTGAACGGCTCGCAAACCAGCAATTACCCGACTCCCGGGCGGATTTGATTGTGGTGGCACTCGTACTGATTGATTTTATCGTTGAAATCACTAAAACATCTACCATTAACACCTCTGCCTACGCAATGAAAGAAGGTATCCTCGCTGAAATGACGATAAGTTAGACTAAGCTAACTTTTTTCTTTGATAATATTAATTCTCTGTTTATCTTTGTAAAAAAACAACCAATGGATATCTGGATGGCATTGCTGGAGTTACCTGAAATTTATCAAACTGAACCGATTTTTCAGCGGGCATTGATCGCCGCGATTATGGTAGGAATTACCTGTGGTGTGCTGGGATGTTTTTTTGTGTTGAGAAATATGTCTTTGATTGGGGATGCCTTATCGCACGCTATTTTACCGGGTTTGGTGTTTGCCTTTATGCTCGTAGGATATAGCACCATTGGATTTTTTATTGGCTCTACGATTGCGGGAATGATTACGGCGGTGATGATTACCTGGATTTCACAAAACGTACAAACCAAGGCGGACGCCAGTATTGGAATTGTGTTTACTTTTATGTTTGCCGTTGGGATTATTGGAATTTCCAGGGTGGCACGGGTGCACGCAGACGGAGGAGACACCTCACCGCACATTGACATGCAGCATTTTTTGTTTGGAAATTTGTTAGGGGTAGAAACGGCGGATTTATATCTGACGGCTGCGGTGATGATTTATGTTTTGTTCTCTATTTATATTTTTTACCGCTATTTATTCGTGGCTACCTTTCAGGAAGTGATTGCCGAAACGATGGGAATTTCCGTGCAATCGCTACACTATTTTCTGATGTTATTGCTTTCTTTTACCGTTGTTGCTTCGTTACAAACCGTTGGGTTGATCCTCGTAGTGGCCATGCTGATTACACCCGCTTCCACTGCACTTTTATTATCCGATAATCTAAAGGTAGTCATTATGTTTTCCGGAATTATCGGGGCGATTACCGGCTGTGTTGGCATGTCCCTGGCTATTATTTTTGATGCGCCTCCGGGTCCGGCGCTGGTGGTAGTGGTTTCATTTTTATTTTTTCTGGCGGCCATGTTTGCTCCGAAGAAAGGATATGTTTACCGATTTTTACAAAAAAGAAGATTACAGAAAAAAATTCAGCAGGAAGATATTTTAAAACAGGCGTTCCGGCTGGGAGAAGGAGGACCCATTACCAAAGAAAAATTAATGAGCAAGCTGGCTTTTAGTGCGGCGCTGATGGGAAAAAATCTCAATAAGCTAAAAAGAAAAGGATTAATTGAAAATATAAACCAGCAAATTAAGCTGACGGAGGAAGGCAAAAAAGAAGCCAACCGACTCGTCCGTGCACACCGGCTTTGGGAAACTTATATGGTCCAACAAATGGGGATGACAGAGGAACAGATACACGAAGAAGCGGAGCAGTACGAGCATCTGCTGACCGATGATATGGTAGAAGAAGTAGACGAAAAACTAGGTTACCCTTCCACCGATCCCCACGGCTCTAAAATTCCCACCAGAAAGGATCATCCGGATTTTCCGCTCTCACATCTGGCACCCAAAAGTCTCGCTCAAATTGACGAAGCACAGATCAACGAAACGGTCTTTACTGAATTGAGCAAGCTGGGATTACTTCCCAAAACTAATATCGAAGTGCTCGAACGAACGCCCCATTTTATTGAGGTAAATATCAACGGACGTATCGTGAATGTTCCCGTCAAACTAGCCAGAGAAGTAAATATTAAAGTTCCTTAAGTAAAAAAAGAATATCGAATATTGAACTTTCCCTACACTTCTTTAGATAAGTTGTCCAAATCATTTTCTGGTGGATTATCCTCTCCCAGTTGATTGAATAACCCATTCAGCCGATACATTTCGTCCAGCGTATCATCCAGATAAAAGTGCAGTTCCGGCACCCGTCGCATATGTCGCTTTACGCGGTGCGCCAATGCTTGACGAAGCTTCTGGTTACTCGCATCCATCTGTAGAATGACCGATTGTTTGTCTTCTACATTATAAACACTTAAGTAAACCTTAGCAATTCCCATGTCCGGCGAGACCTTGACCGAAGTCACCGTCACCATCGGTTCTGTACCGTAGATATATCCTCCCTCGTTCTGCAGTACGATACTGAAGTTTCGGCGTACTACCTCTCCCACTTGTTTTTGTCTTTTCGATTCCATAATACAAATTTACAAATAATCGTTGCGGATTGAAAGTTTAATAACTTCCAAAACAAATATAGAACCCTCATTGGGGTGATTTTGTTTTATTTAAAATGTTACTTGCCCCTTGCTTTTTGCTTCTTAATTACCTCAATTGTGTCATCCCGTAATTTTACAGGACGCCTTTTGCTGTTGGCTAGTATCTCTTTGATGACATGATCCCGCGATTGAAGAGGGCCAACGGCTAATAGCTAAAAGTCAACAGCCCTAAAAAAAAGCTTACTTTTGTTTTACAATTTCGTTTACACGCATGTCTAATCACCAAAACATACTAAAAAGTTCCCTCACTTACCTAAAAGGAGTCGGTCCGAAGCGGGCGGAACTGCTAAAAACGGAATTACGAATTTTTACTTATGAGGATTTGCTGTATCACTATCCTTTTCGCTATGTCGATAAGACTCAATTTCATAAGATTGGAAACCTGCGGCCGGACAGCGAAACTGTTCAGCTAAAAGGTATCCTACGGCGGCTGACCAACGAAGGTAGTGGAAGGGGCAAACGACTGGTAGGTCGTCTGCGCGATGAAACGGGAGCCATTGAACTGGTCTGGTTTAAAGGAGCGCAGTGGATTGAAAAGGCACTGACCGTCGGAATGGAATACGTCGTCTTTGGCAAGATCAATAATTTTCGCGGTAAACTCAGTCTGCCCCATCCCGAAATGGAAGCAGTT
>CALLLR010000074.1 GCA_938008185.1 uncultured Saprospiraceae bacterium | reverse complement strand
TTATGGAGGCAGTAATTTTACAGCTGATCAAGGCAGAAAATCCGGAGTTATGCCGTAGCATAATGAGGAATTTTCTAACGCAGAGCAGATTTAAAATTACCAGTCCATATGCTCAATTAATTTATGCCCGAGGCACTAGTTATTTACCTTCGTTAATCGTACCTGCCTGTCAGGTCAGGTTCAGTAGAAGCCAATAGCCAATAGCCATTTAAGTATTTGCAAGGGGAAATAAATATAGCGATATTGCGTAATATTCTCAATCAACTAAATGATAGTATTTTCTCAAAAATAAAAGTATATAAAAATGGCAGATCATAAAAATGATAATCCTAATCCACCAAAGAAAGGACAATTAAACATTGAGTTACCGGAAGAGATTGCGGAAGGAACTTATTCAAATTTGGCGATTATTGCCCATTCTCAATCCGAGTTTGTCGTAGATTTTGTACGCCTGGTACCCAACGTAGCCAAAGCAAAGGTAAAATCTCGAATTATTCTTACGCCACAGCATGCCAAGCGATTGATGCGTGCTTTAATGGACAATGTGAAAAAATTTGAGGCGCAACATGGTCAGATTGACGAGCCGGAGCATGGCGGTTTTCCACCTATGAATTTTAATACACCACCGGCACAAGCCTAAATGTAAAGGTCTTAAGTATTAAACCTATTGGTTGAATCCATATTACTGGATATTTGCGGATTTGAAGCTACTCCTTCAGGAGGCAGGGAGGTGAGAATAGGAAGAAATATCCAGTAGTATTCGTTTAATCTTTTGATTGGAGAGGATGATCAAGCGTAAAAAAATTATTATATGTAAAAAGCCGATAGTTTTCACCATCGGCTTTTTACCTGTAAATACGTTAAAACGAGTTTTATTCTTCCTCTGAAACGGTGGCCGTTGGCGCTTCCGTTTCAGGTGTTTCTTCGGTGGGAGCGTCACTATTCTCCTCCGCTGCTGATTCTACCACTTCTTCTACAGGAGGCGGTGGTGGTGGTGCGGTACGCAAAGGAACGATTTCGTACATTCCACTTTCTAATCTTTTCTCAAATTCGGCTTTAGGCACCGGCATTTCACGATTAAGACTTAGCATTCTAATCGTAACAGTTTTTGCGGATTCCTTTACCACTCTGATCTTAATACTTCTTGACATTTTGGTAACATTATTTGATGATAGGTTAAAGGTACGAAAAAAAAGACGAATCGGGCTTTTAGCGTTACTTATTCGGGCTTTTACCTTTTTCTATTTTGATAGCCGCCCAATCATACGCTACTTCCGCCAGCCGCAATCCCTGTGGTGGTGCCGGCAAATGATGAACAAAGGGGCGTCGTTCTTCTAAAGCAGCCCGAAAATCTTCGAGGGTAATTTTTCCAATACTCAGATCAACCAGTCGGGCCACGGTGAGTCGGATCATCTGCTGTAAAAAGCGATTGGCGGTTAATTCAATAAAATAACTTTGTGGGAATTCTCCGGCGTGTAACGTTGCCTTTGAAACGATGCAGCGCGTATCTTTATATTGATCCGGTCGGATACAAAAAGCGTGAAAATCTTTGGTGCCGATTAGTAGTTCCAATCCTGTTTTTAAGATATTAAGATCAGGTTCTGTCTTCCAGTACCAGGTGCTGAAATGATTGAGTAAAGGATTTTTATTTAAATGAAAATAATATTGATAGGTGCGACTTTGGGCACTGTACTGTACGTTGGCCTCCTCCCGAACGGGTATGCACTCAAATACACTGATGTCTGTGGGTAAGACGAGATTGATTCGTTCGACCAGATCAAAGTCCCAGTGGGGTAGGAAGGTTTGTGCATAGTAACGGGTAGCGTGAACGCCAGCATCTGTCCGTCCACATCCGTGTATCCTGATCGTTTTTTTAAAAATTCGGGTAAGGGCTTCTTCGATGGTTTGTTGTACGGAGGAGACGGAGGATTGGCGTTGCCAGCCGTGGTAATTAGTGCCTTCGTAGGCGAGGAGGAGGAAATATTTTTGGTTGATTTGTTTAATCGTTTAATCGTTGATTTGTTTAATCGTTTATTTAGGTTTTTAGTTCATTTTCTTCCAAGAGCGTCATTGGTTCGTTAAAGCAAAGCGCTCTTACTGAGGAAACTTTTTTGTCAACCTATAGATTTCATCCGTAAAATTACATACAGATTTATAAACTTCTAGTTTTTCGAAAGCGTAAGAAAACATGCTCGTTGGTTTGTTTAGGTGTTTAATCGTTTAGTGTTTAATCGCTTACTAAGTTTAAACAAATAAACGATTTAACAAAAAAACGGATATTCAACACTTGTCGAATATCCGTTTCGTAAAGATAAGCAGGGAGCGTTACGCCTGAACCCGCATTTTCTTTCTCAATTTAGTCAGTGCACTGGCCTTCATCTGGCGTACTCTTTCTCTGGTGATACCGATTGCTTCACCGATGTCCTGTAAGGTCATGGCTTCCTGATCGCCGATACCAAAATACATGCTTAGAATCTGCGCTTCACGTGGCGTCAGATCGCTGAGTAGTTCTTGTACTTTAATTTCGGAAGATTCCAGAACGGCTAAGTTGAAATCGGGGGCCTGAAGTGAATCATCGGCCATTAAATCGCCAAAAGAAGTGTCGCTTTCGCTGGCTACGGGCGCATCAAGGGAAGTACAATAAGATCGGCTTTCGTAGGCACGTCGGATATTTTTTTCCGAGATACCGGTCAGGTCGATCAGTTCTTCCATAGATGGCTCACGCTCGTGCGTTTGGTAAAAAGCTTCGGAGGTTTTTGCAATGTCTGTGATGGAAGATTGCATATTAACCGGGAGGCGAATTTTACGTGACTTTTCGTTGATGGCCTTCAAAATTGATTGACGGATCCACCAAACAGCGTAGGAGATAAACTTAAATCCTTTGGTTTCGTCGAATCTTTCGGCTGCCTTTACCAGGCCAATATTACCTTCACTGATCAAATCACCGAGTGATAATTCTTTGTGATGGTACTGCTTTGCCACAGAAACTACAAAACGAAGGTTATGGTTGACGATCCTCGTCAACGCATTTGGATCTCCGGCCTTGAGTTGTTTAAATAATTCCAGCTCCTCCTTGGGAGACAGGACATCGAATTTGCTAATGTCGTTCAAATAATCATTGATGGACTTCGCATCTCGACGCGTAATTGAGTGATTGATTACTAAAGCTCTCATAAAAGGCAAGAATATTTGGTGAAATAACTGGATAAATAGCTATTTCAAGATAAAAAATTGTATTCAGATAAAATAGAAGTGTGTAGGTTGGTTTCCGTCAATTATAACGTTTAATTTCCGCTATTAGTTCCCTGTTTTTCAAAAAAAATACAAAAAAAGGAATTTTTTTGCCCAAATTCCACTGTTTTCACAACTTTTTTAAAAAAAAATGAGTATGAAAGCACAAGAAAGGGATTTATTTTCAATAAATGAAACTCTTTACGTTATTTTAACACTATCTTAGACGCATTTGTTCTGTGAAAGTAACTATCAGATAATTATATATTTAAAATAAAATTATGTTGGCCCTGATCTAAGGATTCCTCCATATGCTCCTTTTATTACTCCTCCAATTTAAAAAGGATCAGCTTTTCTGAAAAATTGTAAAATATTTCTCACTAGAGGGCTATCTACACGGTTGATTGTGTCTAGTATGTCTTGTGATTATCAAGATGAAAGTTTAAGTCGCTTTAAATTTCATCCAGCAACAATTTCCGCTTCTTGTCATATTCCTCCTCCGTAATCAACTCGTCTTCTCTCATTTTTTTCAATTCCACTAATTTCCGGTAAATCTCTTTTTCCTTTTTGGCCTTATACTCCTCAGCAAAAGCATCCCGTTGTTCCTTTATATCCTTTTTATTAAACTTCCACAGATTGGCGGCAAAGACTTTCCCCGCCTCCAGTTCTTCCTCAAAAATAGATTTGGCAATATCCATGTTAATGTCTGAGAGTTCGATATTATCCTGAAAAAACTTTGCGGTTACTTTTCCCAGCGCATAAGTACTTGCTCCTGCTAATACGATGCTGGAAGCACCACCGATATAACTGCCCACCCCTGGAATCGCTTTGATAAACGACGCACTAAGTCGAGCCACCGTTACCGTTGTAAAGGTACTAAGGTATG
Source organism: uncultured Saprospiraceae bacterium (assembly GCA_938008185.1). Taxonomy (GTDB): domain Bacteria; phylum Bacteroidota; class Bacteroidia; order Chitinophagales; family Saprospiraceae; genus JALZUU01. The sequence goes on along the minus strand of CALLLR010000074.1, from coordinate 134 downwards.
CCTTTCCACTAATCTCAAAATAATTTTTTCCATAAATAGCGGATAATTTTTTGATCATATCCAATTGAATATAATAGCTCAATAATATATCAAAACCTGGTAATGGCAATGCGGCCACCCCAAGAGACATCAAT
>CALLLR010000073.1 GCA_938008185.1 uncultured Saprospiraceae bacterium | reverse complement strand
AATGATCAAAAAGGTCGTTTTTCTTTCCTTGTTCTCATTAAGTCGCATCAGTTCCCTGGCTAAAGCGTAGGGAGGTAGCACAAAATCAATTTTTCCAGCGGACAGCGCTGCCAGCGGCATACCATCAAACTGTGCGTGGTGCGGATCTTCTACCATCACAACACCACCCGCCTTTTTGATCGTCTGAATACCCTTTGAACCATCTGATCCGGTACCAGATAGGATAATGCCAACGGTATCCTTTCCTACTTCTTTTCCCAAAGAGTGAAAAAACAGATCTATCGGTAAATTTAATGTACTTCCCTCACTTCGCTTGGTGGGTATAAGCATCTTTTTGTCAAGAACTACATTAAATTGACTGGAAATCAGATAGATATTATTGGGTTGGATCATCTTTGGTTGGTCGATGATATGGATCGTCATTCCCGTATGTTTGATCAGCAATTCGCTCATCATACTCTTAAAATCAGGAGACAAATGCTGAATGACAACAAAGGCCATTCCTGTTTTATCAGGAATATGATCGAAAAATTCGGTAATGGCTTTTAACCCACCGGCGGAAGCACCAATTCCGATAACTCGTTCTAGCTTATTCATGGTCTGTTTTTATATAGTTGGTAATTAAAGATTACGAACAAAGTATATTAAGGTACATTTGTAAAAGATCAATAAGGACAAAAGAAAATCTTGGAATTATTCTAAAACTAATTATATTTGAATTAATTTAAAAGTACTATATATTTTGTATATTATCAAATTTTAATATATTTATACCACAAAGATGGATGTTGTTATACGCTTTCTAGTAGTCAACTCTTAGAAAAAATAATTTCCCAAACAATTAGTCTTAAAATAATATTGTTTTAAGACTTGCTATTTTTTACGAATAGTAAAATATTTTTTTAATACATGACTGTAGAAGTTTTATTGACAGGATCTTTCGGAGTAGGAAAATCTTCTATCTTCAACCGGATCATTCACGATGAGTTCAGTAATAAATATTATGGAACCATGGGGGTACGAGTCAACGAAAAAATCTTAGAAGATCAAAAGGTAACCTTGAAATTATGGGACATTGCCGGTGAAATTCAGCAACGGAAAGTTCCTAAAATCTATTTTGCCAAAAAAACGATCATCTTATATATTGTTGATATTACCAGACCATTCACTTTTAGGAATATCCTCGAAGACCTTCAGTATCTAAAAGCAAATGTTGGTGAGAGTATCATTAAAATAATTGGAAATAAAAAAGATTTGTTAAGTGAGGCAGAGCTTATTGAGATGCAGCAAAAAGAATTGCCCGTAACCTTAGACGCCATCGTCAGTGCTAAAACGGGAGAAAACCTTTCTTTTTTATTTAATAACCTGATAGAAGAGGCATTACTAAAAGTCAAAAATACCTAGTACAATTTGGAAAATCGGGAAAATTATAAAATAATAATCACTGATAATAATCCCATCGTCGTTGAGGGTTTTATTTCTCTGCTTAAACAGTTTCCTGAAAAAGAAATTATTGGCATTGCGCACGATGGTGGAGATCTGATGACCTTACTGAAAAATGAAAAAGATGCGGATACTCTGTTCCTCGATCCGAACCTGCCGGATACAAATATCTATCGGTTGATCAAAGACCTGGTAGTAGAACATACCAGCCTTAAAATTATCGCCTTTTCTAATTATACAATGCCAAAACTAGTGCAGGACGTCATGGAGTTTGGTATACATGCTTATTTATCGAAGACTGCTTCTCTGAACGAAATTGTTGAGGCAATTAAACGCGTGCATAAAGATGAACGTTTTATCAGCTTGTCCGTTTATCAAAAAGGTATAAAATCCCGACCCGAAGAAAACCAGTTTTCAATTGAACTAACAAATGAGAGCCAACATTTTTCCAGATTGACCGAACGGGAAATGGATATCGTTACATTAATAGGTCGGGGATATGCCAGTAATGATATCGCCACAAAACTTTACATTAGTAAACAGTCCATCGAATCCCACCGAAAAAATGTGCTGAAAAAATTGAAAATAAAAACAAACGAGGAATTAGTTTGCTACGCTCAACAACAAGGGCTGACTTAGGGAGTGTTCAATTTACATAAATAAAATATCACCTTCATAATTAATCGTTAATCAGTGAGCCTGCTCTAGAAACTAGAAAAACTAAAACCTGGGAACGCATTTGATAAAATTAATTATATACCATCTTCGCGATAAAAGATATATGCGTTAAAGATATACACGACACGGTCGCTCAGCGACCTCTGCTCCTCTGCGCGAAAATCACTTTTTAGCGCAGACTCATCAGTTAATTGGTTTGTCAGTCTCTTTTAACGCAATACCAACGCAAAAAAAGCACAGGTTATTGAACGGTCCCCGACTTAATTTCATTCCCATTCCCATTCCTATCCTTGCGGAATATACACCGAAACCGTAGTGCCTTCACCAGGAACACTTTCTATCTGAATATCTCCCTCATAACCTTCCAGGGCATTCTTAATCATACTCAAACCTACACCGACCCCGGAACGATTTGGATCCAGTCGCTGAAAAGGGACAAAAAGTTTTGCTCCATGCGCCGCTAAATCTATTCCGGTCCCATTGTCCTCAACCGCAAATACAAAATAGTGACCTGACTTGAACGTTTTTACCGCGATCACCGGGTCTGTACCTTCCCGCCGGAATTTGATAGCATTGCTCAGCAAATTATGCACAATACTGTACATCACCATTCTATTAAAAACAAGCGTTTCCGCCGGTGCAAAATTTTTCGTTACCGTGGCTCCAGTTAGCGTAATTTCTTCTCCTAATAAGGTTTCGACTTCCGTGAAAACCTCCTCCATGCGGATAGATTCCATATTTGTTTGAGGCAGAATATGCAGGTCAACAAAGTTAGAAAAACCCCGGGCAGTATTGTTTAATTTTTCTAAACAATCGTCTATTAAACGAGCCGATTGCTCCTTCTTCTTCGGATCAGTTGTTTCTC
>CALLLR010000072.1 GCA_938008185.1 uncultured Saprospiraceae bacterium | reverse complement strand
ATTTTCCGATTTGCCGCAGAGACGTTTGCGAAAAAATTATTGGTTTCTCTCCTTAGGGGTCGCGTCCTGCGACCCGGTCTGGATGGCCACTGCTTTGCCTCTTCTCAACGCAGCGGCTAGGAGCGAGACATTGGGCCTCGCGCAGGGGGTGGGAAAAGCAAGCCCGCCCTGCGGGCTTGCTATGTCAATTTTCCTCTCTTTTCCTCTTGTCCTTTAAAATTTCACTCCTTTTCAAAATCAGAACTGAATATTTCTTCAAATCTGATTAATTTTACGCCCATCAAACGATTTCTTAATTATACATTTGTATTAGTCAATGGTTCGGTAACTTTTAATTTTGAGATGCGTGAATTATAAATTTAGCCCGTTTGCTGGTTAGCTTCTCTCATACGTGAAATACGATAAAGGGAAGCCAACTAGCCAACAGGCAAACCAGCTAACGGGCAAAAAACACTTGCCAATTCCATAATTAATGACAAGTTCAAAAAATTACCGAACTATTAAGTGAATAAAATTATTTTAATCCCGCTCCATGAATAACCCCGATATCTTTCCCGATTTAAAAAACGAATGTGATCATCTCACTTCAGAGTTCAAACTCATTCCTACAGAACGAAAAACCCAACTCGACAAGTTAGCCAACTATTTTTCAGAAAAATATAAAAACGGTGTAACGCCCAGCGCCACCGTTATTTGTACCCACAACTCCCGGAGAAGCCACATGGGACAGCTTTGGATAAGTGTAGCGGCAGCTTATTATGGCTTACCGACAGTGAAGACTTTTTCGGGTGGAACCGCCATCACTGCCTTTAATCCACGGGCCGTCAAGGCGCTACAAGATTTGGGATTTGATGTAACCACAGCAGATGCCAGTATAGAAAATCCAGTTTATCAAGTACGCTGGAATCAGGAGATGACGCCCTACCCCGCCTTTTCAAAACGCTATGATGATCCACCCAATCCGTCCGAAGGGTTTGCGGCCATTATGGTTTGTACCTCCGCAGATGAAGGCTGCCCTCTGGTAGCAGGCTGTGATTTTCGGATAGCACTGCCTTTTGACGACCCAAAAGCATTTGATGATACCCCATTGGCGTCTGCAAAATACGAAGAACGAAGTCGGGATATCGGACGGGAATTTTTATACGTCTTTTCCCAGGTAAAGAAGTTTGTTTAATTTGAAACCGAGGCCACGTGTTTTCCGTAGGAAAAGATAAAATTTACAATGGAAAATACCCTAATAAAATCTTTAGGAATTGGTTCCCGTGTCAATCATCCGGTCTTTGGAGTCGGCGTGGTTATTGGTCTCTATCCAGCAGCTTATGATATTTGTTTTGTGACCTACGGCATCAAAGAGGTAGGCAGAAATTACCAGAATATGGAAATTATCGAGGCGATCAAAACAGAAAAAGCGGTTTCATTTTCGGCGGCAGAAGAGGCGCTAAAAAATATTCTCAACACCTGGCTGGGTAGTGCCGATACGGTAGAATTGGGTGATAAATGGATCAATGGAACAATAATTCTAAAACCTAAAGATTCGGGATTACAATCCAAAGAAATCCCCATCGACTCCTTTTTTCATAAAATTGTAATGGTACGGGATCGCTTGCGAGTTATGGAACAACGCATCAATAGCAGTAAGCTAACCGATGAAGAGAAGATCAACCTGCAGCAATATATTACTCGAATCTATGGTAGTTTAACCTCTTTTAATGTGCTATTTCGAAATAAAACGCAACAATTTAGGGGTGCCTCTAGTAAAAGCGCTTAGTAGCAGTCAATCGGAATGGGTTTAATTATAAATTAAAGATTATTAACTATAACTTTTGTATCTTGCAGGTGTTATAATCTCATAAGTATTCAGACCTATGACTGAAATAAAACGGCAATTGCCAAATTTCCTGACCTTAATTAGAATCCCACTAGCGCTATTGTGTGGATATTTTGCGCTTACCCTAAAGCCTTTCCCGCTGACAATTTCTCTGTTATTTTTTATGGCTGCTTCCTTTACGGACTTCCTGGATGGTTATCTGGCAAGACGCTGGAATACTGTTTCGAAATTTGGAAAAATTACGGATCCGATTGCTGATAAGATATTGATTATCATGGTTTTGGCTATTTTTTCTTACCATAGTATTATACCCCTTGTTTTTACGGTGCTCATCGCAATCCGAGAGATTGCACTGACGGTTATTCGGCTAATTTTACTCTTTCGGGATAAGATTACCCTGGCCGCACGGTATTCGGGAAAAGTAAAAACGTTTACTCAATCTATCGTACTTTTCATTATTTATAATTTATTGATTTTCAATGACCTATTACAAGGTATTATTGGAAATAATGCCATTAACGTGATTATCTTTTCTTTGGTGGTCTGGACGGTATTGATCACTTTATATAGTGGTTATGAAATGGTGGTGGCCAATCGACGGGCGATTGAGCGGTTGATTTAGCACAGTTTTCATTTACTACAGCCACTAACCGGCTTTTTAATTTCCAAACCCTTCGCTGTTAAAGGTTTCTTCCAGAAAAGCGTCGGATAAATTGTTGGTATTATTTTTCACCTCTACCCGCAAGGTATTTTCGTAAGGCGCTGGATCGGTAATCGGACTTTGGTAATACATATAATATATACTGTTGGAAGATTTTTGAATTTCTTCCTGAATATTTAAGAACATATTTTTCAAACCAGTGACATCCGCCGCTTTGAAATAACGGTCATTCGATTCTGCCAAGGTTTTTAAAGAAGCTTCGTCCAGATCAGGACTGGTAAGTGCGGCCACAAATCGTTTTTTACCATCAATCGCACGCAGCGCATCCGCCAGGGTAATATTTGGCGTCGCATTATGACGACCATCGGTAAAAATAATCAGGCTGCCGTCCTCAATTCCCGCAATACTGTATACATCGTTCCATAAACCCTCCATCTGCTCGATGGCACCGTAGAGATTGGTAGAGTTGACCAAATCCGTTTCCGGAATATTATTAACTGCCGTAATCAGCGCATCCTTATCTGCCGTAAAATCCTGTAATAAATCGGTATGGGCATCAAATGTATAAATCGCCAATTTTTGTTCCGGCAATTTCTGGTTGATCATCGCAATACAAGCCGCCTTAATCTGTGGGACGAGTCCTTCAACGCTCCGCGTGAGGTCGAGCAATAATACAGTCTTTAAATCAAATGGAATTGAATCACGGGTAATAGTCAGGTCTCCTTCCTGGTCGATACTTCCGCCATTTTCGAAAACATCCAGGTCTTCGACCCTAATGCCGGACACCCCTTGATCGTCATAATCAGTGGCACGGAATAAAATTTCCACCTCGCGATCTTTGGGCGTTACGTTTATCCCGATTGTTTCGAGGCGTACAAAAGAACCCGGATTTGGATTGGTACGGATTTCGTCCTTGCCGCAGGAAGTCAGGAATAAAAGGCTCAAAAACAGGAATAGTAGGAGTTGATTGGTTTTAAACATAGCAATAAGTGTTGTTTGAAAAAATAACCCTTGGGAGGGATTGCATATCGGGTAAAACGTGAAAGGATCGTGCCAAGTATATCATTTTTTTATAATAACAGTTTTTTAACGGAAATTTGGGGAAATTTAACGGTTTTGGGGGCTGTGGGCGGGAGCCAGACCGGAAAAAGGCAGATTGGTGTGGTGATGAAGGGGGGGTCTATTGTTTAAACCTTTTTGTTTCTATAATTATACTATTTAGTGGGACTATTCAATAATCTGTGTTTTTTGTTGCGCAAGCATTGCGCAAAAAGAGACCAGTCAACTAATAAACTGATTAACAAACAATTATAGATATAACATTTTCATTGTATAATTGAACTAACTGATTAGACACAGTTAATTGAACACCCCCCATCTAAGGTCTCATTTATTTTGATCCCGCATCCTCTTCGTATTTCTTTTCTGAATTTAAAAAAAAATCGCTCCCCGACCCAACCTTTTCCCTTCTTCCTGCGGTCTTACCGGTAGAAGCTGCTCTTTGCTGGCAACTATTCACTAATTACCTTAATTATTCATAAAAAAAAGCATATGAAAAATTTGTACTCCCTAATCTTTCTGGCGATCGTTGTATTGTTTGCGACTAGCTGTACCGAAGATAAATGCAACCAAGAGGTTACCTACACCAGATTTATCCCGGTTTACCAAACTTACGAAAATATTCGGGCGGATATTCAGTCCGAAGCACCACGCGATCTGGAAAATCCCGGCAAAATCTATTTTTACCAAAACTATATTTTTATCAATGAGGCCTTAACGGGAATTCACGTTATTGACAACTCCAATCCCGAAAATCCAACGCCCACGAGCTTTATTCCCGTTCTGGGAAATATTGATATGGTCATCAAAAATGACCGGTTGATCGTGGATAATTACACGGATATTGTAACGCTCGACATTTCGGATGTTGACCAGGTTCGGGTGGTCAACCGCCAGGAAGATGTCTTCGTATTACCAGTCTCCGAAGAAAATGGCTTGATTGTCCGTTACGAAGAGGAGATGGTGACCGAAGATGTAGACTGTGATTGGGAGGGAATTAACTGGGGCTTCCGGACGGACGATGTCTTTTTTAGTGATAGATCATCGGCGGAGGCCAGTATATCTTTCCCGGGTGGTATAAACAATATGGTTGATTTTGATGCGAATGGATTCGGAACGGGAGGATCAGGAACAGGAGGATCTTTTGCCCGGTTTACTTTGTACAATGATTATTTGTACATCGCTCAGGATCGGGAAATCCGGGTTTTTGATATTTCAAATCCGGCCGCTCCCCAGGAAGTCAATCAGGTAAACACATTCATGGTTACGGAAACGGCCTACGTTTACAACGATCACTTATTTATTGGTGGTAGAACGGGAATGAATATTTATGATTTAAGTAATCCAGCCCTCCCCGATTTTATTTCTGGCTATACCCATATCGTCGGTTGTGATCCGGTGGCCATTAGCGGTGATTATGCTTACGTAACCATTCGTGGAGCGGCCTCCTGCCGGGGAACCCTGGACCAACTAGACGTCCTGGACATCTCTGATATTTTTAATCCAATTCTTATGGAATCTTTTCCAATGGAAAGTCCACATGGTTTGGCGGTGACTCCGGAAGCCCTGTATCTTTGCGAAGGGGAAGTTGGTCTGAAAGTATTTGATAACAGCGATCCTTTATCTGTTGGAAATAATATGCTTTCGCATTTCGATGATTTTGCCGCTTACGACGTTATTTATTTACCCGGACAAACCGATATATTGCTATTAATCGGAGCGGATGGTTTTTACCAATTTGATGTAAGTGATCCACTCCAGCCCAGAGAGATTAGTTACCTTCCAGTTATTACAAAACCTTAAATAAGTTTTTCAACCACCTGCAAGCGGAGTTTATGAAAAGTCATAGACTTCGCTTTTTCCAGTTTCAAATCTTTTAACCAAAATGGGATTTTTCAAAATTAATCAACCACCAACTAATGATGTGTACCAATAAAAAAATCACCATACTATTTCTCTTTATATTTTTAAATAGCCTAGCCTGGGGACAAAATACACCTCCTAGAAAAACACTTTATTTAAAAGACGGAAGCTTTTTATTAGGCCATTTGATCGCAGAACGGGTGGATACGTATCATTGGGAGCTAACCGATGGTACCCAAATCCTGTTACAAAAAGACCAGGTTCGTTTCATCAAAGAACAACACCCAAATTATTATCATCTCAAGGATGGAAAAATTAAACGGACTAAAGGCTTTTTCACTAGTTTGATGATCGGAGGTCTTTTTGAAAGGAAGACCAGCGAATGGTCCGAGCCGAATCATTCACCTTCCATCAATCTGGCGGTGGGTTACCAGCTAAACCCAAAATTAGCCGTAGGACTTGGTACAGGGTATGATATCTACGATACTCCCATCATTCCGCTCTATTTAAATTTCCACGGAGATATACTCCATTCAACGACGACTCCTTACTATCGAATCAGCGCAGGATATGGTTTTACCAGTCCCACCCAAGCACAAAAAACAAATGCAAATGCGTCGTACAGCGGAGGCATTTTAATTCATCCGTCGATAGGTCTGAAATTTCATACGCGGACCAACCTGGCCTGGCTGATCGATTTCGGATACCGGTTTCAACGGTACAATCGGGAATTTGTCTGGCACGAAACCCCCGAACGCTGGACCTTGCAGCGAACTACTTTACGGATCGGAATGGAATTTTAGATAGTTATAGCTGGAAGATGAATCAGAAAACACCTGCAAAACACGAGATTTTCTGGTATATTTGTCACTCAAAATCAGCTTAAATTATGTTTGACAATCTTAGTGAAAAACTAGAATCGGCCTTTCAGGGTCTGAAGGGAGACGGCAAATTGACGGAAATCAATATTGCGCAGTCCGTTAAGGAAATTCGTCGTGCGCTGGTGGCAGCGGATGTAAATTATAAAATCGCCAAGGAGTTTACCGATAAAATCAAGGATCAGGCGCTGGGTACCAAAAATGTACTAAATGCCGTTAAGCCCGGAGAAGTGATGGTTAAAATCGTCATGGATGAAATGATCGAATTAATGGGTGGCCAGTCCGTCGGAATCAATACTTCTGGTAAGCCAGGTGTTATTTTGATTTCCGGTCTGCAGGGATCGGGTAAAACGACTTTTTCTGGTAAACTGGCCAATTATTTAAAAACAAAACGGAAAAAATCTCCGCTACTCGTCGCCTGTGATGTCTACCGTCCGGCGGCCATCAATCAGCTGACCGTCATCAGTGAGCAAATCAAAGTTCCTATTTTTAAAGATGAGGAAAGTAAGGATCCCGTACAAATTGCCCAAAACGCGATCTTGCACGCAAAAAAACATGGTCACGACGTAGTGATCGTGGATACGGCTGGACGTCTGGCCGTAGACGAGCACATGATGCGTGAGATCGAAAATATCAAAGCAGGTATTGAACCTTCGGAGACCCTTTTTGTGGTGGATGCGATGACGGGGCAAGATGCGGTAAATACGGCCAAGGCCTTTAACGAACGCATTAATTACGACGGAGTAGTTTTGACCAAGATGGATGGTGATACTCGGGGTGGAGCTGCTTTATCAGTGAAGTATACGGTAGGAAAACCGATTAAATTTGTGAGTACGGGTGAAACGATGGAAACCATCGACGTTTTTCATCCCGAACGGATGGCGCAGCGGATTTTGGGAATGGGAGATATTGTTTCTTTCGTGGAAAAAGCACAGGAACAATTTGACGAAAAAGAGGCCGCCCGAATCGAAAAGAAAATTAAGAAAAACAAGTTTGATTTCGATGATTTCCTCGGACAACTCAATCAGATCAAAAAAATGGGTGATCTCAAAAGTTTGATCAACATGATTCCGGGTATGAGCAAGATGACCAAAAATCTGGATATTGACGACAAGGCCTTCAACAAGGTGGAGGCGATTATTCAATCCATGACGGCTCAGGAAAGAGGCAATCCCGAATTATTAAACATGAGTCGAAAGCGTCGAATCGCCAGAGGCTGTGGTCACAATATTCATGAGATTAATATGTTTGTCAAACAGTTTGATCAGATGAAAAAGATGATGCACAAGATGAGTAAAGGTAAAGGAATGCAGGGAATGATGGGGGGAATGAAGAAGTAGGGGTAAAATCAATATTGAATGTTTATTTTTGGGGGACTGTTCCCTAAAGTGTGTCAGCGCGAAAGCTTTCCTTTAGGCCTGCCTCCCGAATCAGGGAGAAACACAAGGTGCGGGATGCAAAAATCTGGATAGTCCCATTCTGGGCCTGTCTATTAGACTTTATCCTCGTATCCCGTTAAAGAGAAAATCCTAAGTCTATCTCGTCGCCTGAATCATCTTGTCTTCCTTGCTGTGTGGTGAAACAAAAATACCTACCTTAAAATAAGGAGCATTTCTGGCTCTAAGCGTAAAGCCGGTAGTATTGGCATTTTTTGCTTCAAACCGGGTGTTTAGATTATATTGGTAACCAACTTGAGCACTTACCCAAAGCCAGGGAATGATTCTTCGCTGATACTTTACGAGGGCTTTTAAGTGAGATTGATTATAAGCATAATCCTGTTCCTCCCCGCCTTCCTCCGGAATATCCAATCTGAAATTTTTGTTACCAAACTCCAGTCCGCTCAATAAAATATTACCAGGTTTCAGATTATAACGAGCGTAAATAAAGCCGGGCAGCAGTGCTTCTAACCCCCACCTGTCGTTGAAGTTTTTATGTAAAATAAAGAACGGAATTACATTGAACCGACGAAAGTTTTTTGAAACGTTAAGGGCAAAACCCCACTCCAAATCCACGCTTGGTTTGACTCCGTACATCGCCAGCGCACGGTACGTTGCATATCGATCACCAAACTTGGCCAGCCCCGAAAAATTTCCACTGACCATATAGCGAAGTTGAAGCGCCACATAACTACGTTCGTTTAAACTTTTATTGAGCACCAGGCTAAAGGAACTGGCTTTTAAATTATTTTCGTTGATATTTGAAATAACAGATGGAAAGGCCGTACCAATTTCGGAAAAATCAAAGCCTTCTTGATAGTACTTGTAGCCCACCAATAATTTAAAATCATCCTTAATAATAATGGGAGCCCTAAGTTTTACTTGTAAATGTTCCCATTTACTATATTTATTTTGTTGCTCGCCCGTTTCCAGTTTCGAGTTGGAGAGTTGCCCCGGCCCTCGATTACCATAGATAATTTCTAATCCTTTGGACCGACTTTTATTTCGAACACCCGGCTGGCAATATGTTCTTACTTCTTCAATTTGATCTACGTCAATATCAATGGCTGGAACTTCCGTTACAACTTGACCGAAAATCGGATAAGTAAGAAAAACCAAGGCAACGCAACACCAAAAATATTTCAATTTGTAAAATTTTTATAAATTAAAATCCTATTATTCTCAAAATAATGTTTCGGTAAATTATTGAATTCATCATTAATTTGGGATTGCTCAGAATTGAAAACTACCGACCCATTGTAAAAACGGAACATTCAAAAAAAGGTTCGTTCCATCAATTTTTGAACATCCCCAGAAAAAACGCTGTAACCCAATCGTTTATTTTAACAATATTTTAAACCCTTGATATTTCATAATTTTGTTTTTTGCACGTTATACTGGTGAAAACTAAAACTTTAATAATTTAAAACACCCAATTATGAAAAAGTACACTTTCCTTTTTTGTTGCCTGGCTCTGATGATGAGTGCTTGTAAGGACGACGACAACGACGATTTAAACATTTTAAGGCATGATGGTGACAATGTCACTGGTCCTTTACTCCAGGCAGCTACCTGGCAAGCGGCCGCCCGTTTTACCCCCGCCGAGACGGCGGAATTCTCTGGGCTACGATTGACTCAGGTAGAATATTTTATGGGGCTTGCACCCACCGATGCTAGTATCGTCATCTATGGCCCTGGCGTTAACAATCAACCCGGCGATATCTTATACCAGGCTTCCATCACCAATAGTATTAATGAAGGTAACCTAAATACCCACCGAATTACCACCCCCATTGACATAACCGGACAAGAAATCTGGATTGCGGTCAACCTGGTTCACCAATCAGAACAACAATCCATCGGTTGTGATGCCGGCCCCGCCGCTCCGGACGGAGACTGGTTGTTCAATTCTCTGGATAACCAATGGAGAACATACCGTGAACGTACCGGCGAAAGTGTCAACTGGAATATCCGTGGCATCGTCGAAGAATAAACGATTTTGCCAGTTGGCCCTCTTTTTAAGAAATAAGAGGGCCAACTGACTTTAGCAGGGACTGTTCCCTAAAGTGTGTCAGCGCGAAAGTTTTCCTTCAGGCCTGCCTCCCGAATCAGGGAGGAACACAAGGTGCGGGATGCCAAATGACACACTTCGTTGTACAGTCTCTTTAGCTTGAAATGCTCGCTAAAAACTAAAACGCTATCCCTTAAAAGATTGCGTATAAATTTGATCTAATTTCGAACTTAAAAAATTCACTTTCCTTAAGCTTCACTCGCCTTCTCGCGCTTCTCCCACCAGTTACCTACTTTCTTAAAACCATAATATTCAATAGCTACCAGCAAGACCGCAAAAAAAGCAGCTACGCAAAAACGATTGAGGGTGAGTCTGTCTAAAAATGCCTGCCCACCCAGCGAAGGATCGAAATAGGCACTCACACAAGTCATCATCGTCAGCTTCAAAGAAAAACTAAACAGCATCTTGGCCGGGGTAAATTTTATTTTAGCAGGATTTATCACGTGTTCTTATTTGTTGAATTGTTGAGGTGTTGAATCGCTTTATATATATTCAAAAACGGAGTAAAAGACAAAATAAATTTTCACCAAGGCACAAAAAAATGTGTTGAAATACCTTAAAATTCGCTCCTCTGCTGAATGGCCGTTTTGGATACGATCAACCCAAAATTCACCGACTCAAAACTTCTACCTAATCAACGTAACGTTCCCTCTTGTCCGCAGACTTCCTTCCCCCAGACAATTTACTTCTAAATAATATCCAAAAACATCCGGAGCCAGTAATTCTCCTTTGTAACGCCCGTCCCAGCTACCGTTGAGATCATTGGTCTCAAAAACTTTTTCGCCCCAGCGATTATAAATCGCCCAATAAGCAGATTCGATGGGTACGCCGTATAGTTGCAGCACCTCATTTTCTCCATCTCCATTCGGACTAAAAGAATTAGGAAAGAAAACATAAGGTAAGTCGCAATCAGGGGTGACGACGGTGACCCGCACCGCAGCCGTAGCCGTACATCCATTTTCATCAGTTACCACCACAGAATAGGTTTGATCCATCATCGGTCTTGCCGTTGGATTGGCAATGTCCAGCGCGCTTAAGGTCGTATCTCCACTCCACTGATACGTTCCCGGCAAGGCAGGAAAGGCGCCAAGTTGAAGGGTTTGTCCCGCAATCAGCGTATCCTTATCTATGGTAATATCCACAGATTGATTATTGTCGATTACGGTAACGGTCGCATTACGGGTGGCTGTACAGCCAAATTGATTTTCCATAAAAACAAAATAAGTAGTCGTATTGGTCGGACTTACTAAAACAGTATCTTCTGTACTGGACCCAATAATGCTCGCCACTGGGTTCCACTCGTAGGTTAGCGGTATTCCTGGTAGAAAATTCAGGACGCTCAGCTGCACCGTATCGCTTCGACAAATACTTTCTCCAACCGTACTGGCATTAATGGCATTATTGCTCACTTGAATCGTATCTTCCTGAATACACCCGGCGGAATCGGTGGCCCGCAAAAAATAAGTTCCTAAAAAAGAAGGACGAACCGATAGTGTAGAATCCATACTTAAAGGAGAAGTAAAATTCGGGGTAAGCGACCAGATAAACTCGGCCGGTTGATTGGTGGTGGCCGTTAATACCGTGGTATCTCCACAAATTTGCTGATCATCAGAGGCATCTAAAATCAGCGCGGGAGGTACGGTAACCACTAGTGTTTCGGTACGGGTACAACTGGCTTCTTCAGCCGAAGTAACCGTAATGTTATAAATGGTATTCTCAACCGGACCAATCAACGGATTTGGAGCATTCGGATCTGAAACAGCATTTGCAGGGCTCCAGCTATATTGATAATCCGGATTAAAACCAGGATTAGCAAATACGGTATCCCCTAAACATAACCAGAGACTGTCGGTGATACTTTCTTCTACCAAAGGAATATTAAAACTTTGTTCTAAGGTATCCGCACAACCATTATCGGAAGTGACAATCAGCTGAGCGGTATAGGTAGCTGCTGCGTTAAAAATAATTTCGGGATTTTCGTCGGAACTGGAATCACCATTGCTAAAAGTCCAGTTATAATCCAGAATTCCCCCTTGTGTATTAGTGGAGGTATTGACAAATTCCACAATGGCGCTATCCGTACAACTAATAAGTTGCGGCGTAAATCCTAAATTGATGCCCGGCTCCGTTACCGTAATGGGAAGTAATAAAGTATCTGCACAAGGAATCAAATTATTATAGTATAATTTCACGAGGTAGTCACCCGGTCCGGAATACGTAAAGCTGGGTTCAAATTCCGTGGAGGTTTCCCCGGGCTGAGTAGGATCACCAAATTCCCAAATAAAATAAGGACCAAACTCATTATTATTAGAAAAATCAATCGTAAAATTCGAACATTGGTTGTAAGAGAATGCACTCAATGCTGGAACCGTATCCAGAATACCGATCTCCACACTATCTACCAGAGTACAATTAAACTGATTGGTCATTTCCACCACCAGAAAATAAGTGCCGGGATCGAGCAGCTGAGTAACGGGTCGGTTGGTCGTTGCACCTTGAAGAATATATTCCGCCGGCGACCATTGGTAAGAAATCGTATCGGCAGGGTCCAGATTTTCCGCCTCTATCCATTTTATATCTCCTTCGCAAAGTAAGGTCAATCCATCCACCTCCACGTTGATCCCGTTTCCAGTTACTTGAACACTATCAAAAAGAGCACAGCCAAAACTATCCCGTACGAGTAAATGATAGGTTTGTGAACCAAAGGGGGTAACGACGATGTTTTCCGTTTCTCCAATTATATTATCAAAATCCGGGTCATCGCTCCAGATAAACTGACTTGCTTGCTGGGAATTGGCCGTAAGGGTAATATCCGTTTCGCAGGTTATCGTGTCATTGATCCGATCAAGCAAAATCGGAGGTGGAACAAAAACCGTGACCTCAAGATCCTGGGTGCAGACCCCCGTACTATCGCTGACGGTTGCCCGGTAGATGGTGGTTTCCAAAGGACTGGCCCTTGGATTGGGTACCGTCGCATCATCCAGCGAAGCCGCTGGCGTCCATTCGTAAATGTAAGCCGGATTAAAACTATTATTCAGATTTACATCACTTCCGGGACACAACTGTAAAAATTCGTTTTCGATCACCTCATCCACCACCGTCACGTTCAGGGTCTGCTCCATCGAACTGACACAACCAGTCGAAGAAACGACGGTGAGCCGAAGGCGATACAATCCACTCCGGGTCAATTGAAAAACCGGATTTTGCTCCATAATGGTATCTAATGGAATATTATTTAAACTTAAAATCCATTCCCAGGACGAAACGGTACCAATTTCATCGACGGAGAGATCGGTCACCAGGATTTCCTGACCATTGATACAAGTTCCATACGCCACGTCTATCCCAGCCGTAATCGAGGGCCTTTGTACCGAAACCGTTTGAAAAAAGGTATCTACGCAAGGATTACCCGGTTCGGCGATTAACATAATCTGGTAAGTTCCAGTATCACCGTAAACATAAGTAGGACTATCTTCGGTAGAGGTAGCATTTGGATTTAAAGGATCATTAAAGTACCACTCGAATTGGTCCGCATTAGCGCTTTGATTATCAAATAAAACTGCCAGTTGATCATTGCAAACGACTTCAGGAGTAAAAAAAGAAGAAATCGTTTCTCCACAAACGCCAACATTATACTGAAAATCCCGGCGGGT
This sequence comes from uncultured Saprospiraceae bacterium, assembly GCA_938008185.1. Taxonomy (GTDB): domain Bacteria; phylum Bacteroidota; class Bacteroidia; order Chitinophagales; family Saprospiraceae; genus JALZUU01. The sequence continues at coordinate 31,046 of CALLLR010000072.1, read as the reverse complement.
AGTCGAAATTATTTCGCCGTCGCGGTATTCTTCCAGACAAATCCCCACGACAAATTGACCAATGGTATTGGGCAATCCCGTTAATAAGCCTGTTTCAAAGTCAATTGCCAGAGGTGCACCTCCACTAAAACCATTCAGCATATTATCCACCCCATAAGGAGGTGCGATCCAGTTGACGATCTGGTAAGGAGGCGGATTAGGGGGTTGTGGCCGGGGAAGAATAGTATTAGCACCCAATAAGGGAGAGCAAAGCCGGTAAACAATGGAATCATTATCAATATCCACCGCACTTTGATCAAAGAATATAGGTTCGTTTACGCAAATATAAAGCGGCGGCCATTCCTTAAATTTGGCGCTCGAATTACAATTTAGCAGTGCCTCTTCGGTTATCGAGACACTGTAAGTAGCACCTGAAGCCAAAGGTTCTATAATATTGACAATAGTTTGGTTACGACAACACCGCTGGTAGGCCAATTGGTAACCGCCGGGGCGGAACGGCAACTCCACCACGGAGCGATAAGTCGAGGTATGCACACACACGTTAGGGGGAACGACCAGACAAGGATTGGTAAGTACCGGGTCGAGGGTATCATCGTTCATCAGTTCAATCAAAAGCTGACCGTTGTCCCCGGCGGAAGTGATTAGATTGTTATTAGCATCAAAAATTCCGATCGAAGCCGGGTCGTCAAAATAGGCATTGGGATTTCCATTGATACAATCCCGAAAAACCGTCAGAGTGATTTCGTATAAACCGTTATCCAGGCAGGTATAAGTTATTTCGCCTCCAACAATATGAGTGGCTTTCACCGAATAAACATTCAGGAAAAGGAAAAAGATAAAGAAGATTTTTTTTAATGATGCTTCCAAATGACCAGGATTGATGAATCAAGCCGTTCTAAATTGCTGAACAGTTGTTTAAACAAAGCTATAAAGTAGTTTGTCAGTCCGTAAAATTACCAATATTCCCTTTAAGACCAGAATTTATTTTGGGAAGATTGTGACAACTAGTCTTCATACTTGGCCATTATAAAAACAATTCCTACCTTAACCACCTAAATATTTGAATGAAATGAGCAAAATCGCCAGCTTTATCTTAAAATTACACGGCTGGACCTACGATCCAGTTATTCCGAAGGAATCAAGCCGTTCGGTGATGATTGCGGCACCGCACACCTCCAATTGGGATTTTTACTTTATGATGCTTACTTTTTGGGCGCTTAAAGTACCCGTCCGGTTTACCATTAAGGATAACTGGACTAAATTTCCGTTTGGACTGATCACCAAACCACTGGGAGCCATTCCGATTGACCGACGCCCCAAACAACCAGGACAACCCCGGAAAAGTTACGTCGAAGGAATGATTGATATTTTTAAAAAACACGATCGGATTGCGGTGGCCGTCACACCGGAGGGTACCCGTGGGCTACGTACCGAGTGGAAAATGGGGTTTTATCATACTGCCATGGGAGCAGGCGTACCGATCACTTTCGGTTATCTGGATTTTAAAGAAAAACGAAGTGGTGTTGGAGGGATGGTTTATCCTACCGGAAATATTGCGGATGATTTTAAGGTAATCAATGATTTTTACCGGACGGTTCACCCAAAATTTCCAGCGTTGTGGAGTCTGGATAAACGATATGATGTGGAATAATGGAATACATCCAAAGATTAAGGTCTAATTGTCCATTAAACAAAAAACGGCTTGGAAAACTATAAAATATAATCAATGGAAACTCCCGATAATACAAACAAGAAAAAAGTCAGTTTCTCGGCCTGGCTGGAGCTATTGCAGCAGGAAAGCTGGCAACTGGAATTATTAGTTTCCGGATTTGCGTTATTTGGAATTTGGGAAAGTCGGCACTTTCTAAAACGTTTTGACGCTTACGTCGGCTCCCATACGCCGGAAGAAATCAGTATGGTTTTTTTCTTGCTGGGATCTTTCTTATTATTGAAAGCGGCCTGGGGAATATTTTTTATCAATCTGCTGATCCACGTAGTCTTAAGAGGATTATGGATTGGCGCTATTGGCTTACGGTATGTTTCGGGAGAGATCGATTACAAAACATTAGGGTATAACGAAAAATTTGAGGATTATCTCGAACGGCGCGTTGGTCGCTTTGATAATTATATTGAAAAACTGGAGAAAGTTTGTAGCGTTATTTTCGCTTATACTTTCCTGCTCTTTTTTATTTTCCTGTCCAGTGTAATGGTGTTGATACACCTTATTTTGTTGGGTATCTTGACCAGTTACCTCTCCAATCTGGATTGGGGTGGCCTGGGAATAACGTTGATTTGTATTTATCTGATCTTAGGGTTTGTGGTTTTTATCGACTTTTTAACCATTGGTGGTATCAAAAAAGTAAGGAGTGATGCCTTTGCCACCGCTTACGGATATGTTTACCGATTTTATTCTTACACTACCCTTTCTTTTTTTTACCGACCATTATTATTTAATTTTTTCGATTATAAATATACCCGGCGACTATTTTGGTTTTCGGTACCTTACGTAATTTTGGTTCTTTTCTTATTACCGGGTTTTTATTTAGAAAATACGGAGTTCTATCCGAGTCCTGATTCTATTGGTAAAAGTTATTACGCCACCTCGGGAGAGATTATTAAGTCTAAATACTACGATGATTTACGATACCAAAGGTACCATCATGCGGATGATACGGAGAGAAGTGCCATCAGAGAATTTAGTTTGGCCGAGTCTGAAATCAGCTATTCAAATGGTAAAATATTTTTTCCCTTTCATAAAGGAGATCACGGTTTATTAACCTACAAGTATAATCTTACACCTCTCAATGAACACGGATTGCAACACGTGTTCTTTGACTATGTAGTGGAAGATACTATTTTGTCTTATATCAATAAGTCGGAAAGTGCGGCCTTATTAGAATTCCGCAGAGCAGAGCGTGCTGCCCGAAAAGCTGGGAAGCTTCCAGGCTTGGAGGCCTCCAATTCTAAAGGAGGGGCCCAAAAAGAGTTTTCAAGCGGACTACAAAATGGACGATATGGAGATAAGGAACGCCTCCCAACCAATAAATACCAGGTCAGTCGGGACAGTGTCCGAAAATACTGGAAGCAATACCGGGACGATTACGTCAATGGAAAAATTTTAGCTATTAAAAATGCCCTCGTCGATGCCAATCAAATCTACATTGATGATATTCCTTTTCAGGATCAATTAACTTGTAAATTATTTACCCATCCTAATCTGGGCGAAAAGGGTATACAGTGTTATTTTCCCACCGATAGTTTGTCCGACGGAGAGCATATGCTGCGGTGGGAAAGGAAAACCTACAATCCACACAAACTCGATTCAATCAATATTATTAAACGGAGTGTCCCCTTTTGGATTCGCTCACAAAGATAAAACTTAGCTTATGAAAAACGGACTTATTTATGGAATCATCGCGGGATTCACTTATATAATTTGGTTAGTGATTGGTGGAAGTGCATCTCCTCATTTAGTATATGGCTCTATTCCTTCAATTTTAATTTCGTCGTTGTTTGCCATCCTTTTTATGATCCTGGCCTGTCGAAAAGAAAAAGCAGCTCTGAATAGTTCTTTGCGCTTTGGGGAAGCCTTTTTGGTATGCTTAATGACCTATGTAGCCTTTAACATCGTCTACGCAATTGGTTTTAAAATTTACCTGGACGCTTCACCGTCGGCCATGACCAGTTTTATTGAAATCACCAAAACCAGTACCGCTGATTTAATGGCCAAAATGGGTGCACCTGAAGATGAAATTTTTAAATCTATAGAAGGATTGGAAGAAAGTCTGCCAAAACTTTTTACCTGGAAGACTACGCTATTAAATATTTTTGGTAGCACCATATTCCCAGGGGCCTTAATCGCATTAATCGTCGCCGCCATTTTTAGTAAATTTTCCAAAAATCAACCAACCGTATGATTAAAATAGGACACCGGGGAGCGATGGGCTACGCGCCCGAAAACACTTTGCTTTCATTTAAAAAAGCCATTCCTTTTTCCGACATGGTAGAGTTGGACGTCTACGTTTGTAAGACTGGCGAGGTCGTTGTTTTTCATGATCACCGCCTGGAACGTTGCACCAACGGCAGCGGCTACGTAATGGACAAAACTTTCACAGAATTACGCACCCTGGATGCTGGTCAGGGACAACAGATTCCTACTTTAGAAGAAGTACTCGATCTTATTGACAATCAGGTAGCCATCAACATCGAACTAAAAGGGCCCGGTACTGCCGGTCCTGTTTTTAAAATTGTGGATCAGTACGTGAAGGCCGGCCAATACTCACTGGATCGTTTTGTCATTTCCTCCTTTAATCATCCTGAGTTATTGGCTTTTAAAACCCTGGCTCCCCAGATTTCCATCGGTTGTCTGATTTCTATTATTCCGGTAGATTTGGCGGCTATCGCCGAAACGGTAAAAGCGGATTATTTAAACGTCAGCGGGGAATTTATCAGTCAGGAACTGGTGGACGACGCACACCGCAGAGGCTTGAAAGTACTGGTCTGGACCGTAAACGAATTAGACGATATTGACTACATCAAAAGCCTGGGCGTAGATGGAATTTTTTCAAATTATCCTGATCGGATTACTTGATAGCTGAGGAGACTAAGCAGCAAAAACAACTTTTTGGTCGTTTGATATACTCGATGGTTCGGTAACTTTTAATACTGTGAATTTAGATATAAAAATAAAACTAAAACAATGAAATATTTACTCCCGATTTTTGCTTTCGTCTTGCTCCTAAGCAGTTGTGTAGAAGATCCTGTCCCGGATACAGGTGACCTGCCAGAAACAGTTGAGGGAATGCGACCGATTTACTTAGAGGGTGACGAATGGAAAAGTTTTTCGGTTTCCGGACCGGAGCCGGTACAGAATTTGGGAAAGATTTATTATAAAGATCCCCACATTTTTGTTATAGAACGAAATAAAGGAATTCATATTCTTGACAATACCAATCCAGCCAATCCGACGGCCATTCGCTTTATTAATTTAAAAAGTTGTCGCGACGTAGCTATTAAAGGTACTATTCTCTACGCAGATAATCATACCGATTTATTATCCATAGACATCTCCGATTTTGACAATATACAACTGGTCAACCGCCTTGCTGATTTATATCCCAAACCATTAAACTATCCAGAAAATTTTAGTGGATTTTTTGAATGTGTTGATCCGGCCAGAGGCGAGGTCGGAGGCTGGGAAACAGCCACCCTCACCCGCCCTGAATGTCGTCGGTAATAGATTTTTTTTATCTCTGAATTCTTTTTCATAAGCAACGGCAAAATTTAGCGAAAGTCAAACTAAAAAAGTCCATCGAAACTATTTCTAATCTTTTACAAAAAAAATTATGTTTTTATATAAAAAAATCAGTTTGCTATTTTTCATTTTTATCGTCCTTCTATTGACTCAGTGTGCGTCCGATGATAACCTGGCGGCAGCGAGTGATAGTGGAGTTGGTGGATCGTATGCCCGTTTTATTGTGGATGGTAATTTTTTGTACGTAATTGATGATCAGCGGATTAAGACCTATGATCTCACCGATCCGGTGGTCCCGTCGCAAGTGGATGTAAAAGACGTAGGAAGTAATATTGAAAGTTTATTCCGCCTGGATCGGCGATTATTTATTGGGTCAGGGTCAGGACTTTATATATACGAAATTGATGATCAGGGTATTCCGCAATCTCTCGGACAAGCAGGATATGAACTGCCCTTTGAACCTTGTGATCCGGTGGTTGCGGATTCCCAATACGCTTACGTCACCTTAAACACGCTGGAAAATGTGAGTGGCTGCGGCCGAACGTTTGTAGAGCAAATTAATGTGCTCAAAATTTTTGACCTGACCCGAATTGAATCACCGCAGCTAATTGCGGAGTATGAGATGTTTGGTCCGAAAGGAGTCGGGATTGACGGAAATATTTTATTTCTTTGTGATGACGAAGAAGGTCTCAAGATATTTAATGTAGCAGATCCGAGGAATATTCAGATGATAACACATTTTGACAACTTTACCGCCTTTGATGTGATTCCGCTCAACGGATTATTGCTGGTAGTGGCGACCGATAATATCTATCAGTTTGATTATACCGATCTAAACAACATCCGATTAATTAGTAACATTCCAATCGAAGCATAAATGCGACTACTCTTTTTATTAGTTTTTTGGTTTGGTACTGGAATTGGTTATGGGTCTCAGGTTTTTGGTCAGCAGGAACTTCCGGAAAAGTTGTTTTTAAAAAAACACTATATTTTTTATAACATAACCAACTTTATTGATCCCAACGGATCTAGTCTGCAGTTCGGCTATAATTATCAGGCTAAATCCTGGATAGATCTGCAAATGGAGTTGGGATTTGTTAGTGATAATTTAATTCCAACGGACCTGCCATTTGAAGAATATGCGGGTTTCAGAATTCGCCCCCAGGTAAAATTTCTCAACAAAAATAGCTTAGATAAAGTAAGTAGATTTTTCGGAAGTGTCCTCTTATCTTACCAACGGCTTAATTTTAAAGAGAATAATAACTTCGAAATTGAAGGTAGTTTTAACCAAAATATTACCTACCGTGGAAATGATCAGACCTTTGCCTGGTATTTAGCCTTAGGTCTGGATACACGGTCTGCCGGCCGGTTTGTTAGCAGTTTTTCCCTCGCCATTGGGAAGGTTTACCTAAAAACAAAGATAGATGAGGGAAATATACCCGAAAATGCTACTGTTTTAAGAGATTGTAGGTTATTTTGCGGAAGAAATGACGCATTGAATAGCGAAAACTCAAGACCTGGGATTCTGATTGACTTTAAAATAGGCTATCAGTTCTAGAACATCCTATTTATTCTTGATCCATAAATTTCAGGGCTCCAGCAAATAAAAGTAGCATTCAACAATCATCAATACCAGCATAATGATTACCAAAGAACTAAAAATTATCGTGATTGAAGATTTGGTGAGTGATAAAATTTTAATTGAACGACAAATAAAAAAAATTCTGTCTGCTCCAAAAATTTTACATCTCACTAATTTTGCAGATGTAAAAGCATCCGTCGAATTATTCAATCCAGATATTATTATCTCTGACTATAATTTACCATCCTATTCAGGGATGGATGTACTGAATTATGTCAATACTCTAAAAAAAGAAATTCCGGTAATTTTTGTAACTGGCACCATTGACGATGAAGAACTCGCAGCAGCGACTATTCTTACTGGCGCTCATGGGTACCTTCTCAAGAAAAACATCTCTACCCTTCACAAAAGACTATTACCTTATTTTACAAAGATTGTAAAAGGGCTCGAAAAGGAAGAAATTACAAAAAGGCATATGGAAACCTTTAACGAAATACAGTCTATTTTAGACAAAGCAAAAAAAGAAAATCAAATAATTAGGGCAAGTTACCTTGAAATGAAACGAACCCTGAAAACCATAAAAAGATTAGAGTAGCCAATGCTATATTTTGCCAAAAAATATACCCCTTACTCCACTATTTCATAATCTATATCCAGTTTTCTCAACGCCCGATAAGCAGAACTCTCATTAAAACTCACCTCAATCTCTACTTCCGAACCGTCCAGGAGAAACCCCGTCAACTCTGTAGCCGTAGACGGGTCCATCCCATCCGCCGTTTCTACTAACATTTTTGCGATTGCCCGGCGATCCGGTCGTGCTGCGCCACAGGATAATAATTGAATCTTCATAATATTGTATTTAATTGAAGAACAAATTTACGAATAAAAGAGGATTTATAAACGAATTGTTGTTAAAAAGTTTGAAAATCTTTAAATCAATGGTATTTTTTTGGATTTTAAGTGGTGAAAATGAAAATACATCGCAGGATGTACCATTTTTTGTTTTAATTAATGTTGGTGGTTGGTGTTGGAACTAATTGTTATTTACTTTCCATACCTTACTTTTTTAATTTCCGCTTCTATTAAAAATCAACGCTAATTGCTGTTTTGAAATTAAAATCATCTAATCCCACTTGACTTAAACCTTGATAATAAATGAACGATAAATTTACGAATAAAAGCAGATTCACAAACGAATTGTTGCTAAACATTAAAATTACCTACGTTTCAAATCCATTTTCCTGCAAATTTCAGAGAAGAAAACCAAAATATCAACCACAATCCACCACTTTTTGTTTTATTATTGGTAGCTTTGGGGCCGTTTAATCACCAAAAAAGCAGCATCCCTTTGTCTAAAATATACGCTATTGTGGATCTCGAAACGACCGGAGGACGTGCCGCCCGGGATCGAATTACCGAGATTGCCATCATCCTGCACGATGGAGAAAAAGAATTGGATCGCTTCGAAACACTAGTGAATCCCGAACGGGCCATTCCCTATAATATTACCCAAATCACCGGGATTGATGATGAGATGGTTGCCGAGGCTCCCAAATTTCATGAAGTGGCCCGGCGCGTGGTGGAGATTACCGAAGGCGCCATTTTTGTCGCCCACAATGTCCGGTTCGATTATGGCTTTTTAAAAGAAGAATTTGCCCGACTCGGCTATACCTACACCCGCCGGAATCTTTGTACCGTCAGACTTTCCCGCAAAACGTTTCCCGGATTGCGATCCTACAGCCTTGGAAACCTGATTAAACATTTTGGCATCAAGGTCAAAGATCGCCACCGCGCCATGGCCGACACCCAGGCGACGGTTGAACTTTTTGAACGTATTCTGCACCGCGACGATAGCGAAGAAGAAATCCTTAACATGGTCAATCTCGGCGTTCGGCAGGCCAAATTACCGACAAATATCACTTTGGAAAAATTACACGCCCTACCCGATACTTGCGGGGTCTATTATTTTTATGATCAACACGGTAAAACGATCTACGTCGGCAAAAGTAAAAACATCCGAAAAAGGGTCATGAGCCATTTTGCCAAACAAACCGAAAAGGCCCGCAAACTCTATCAGGCCGTTCATGAAATATCCTGCGAAGAAACTGGTAGCGAACTCGTCGCCCTACTCTACGAATCCCACGAGATCAAAAATTTGCATCCGGAAATTAACCGCGCCCAACGTGCCCGGACAGCTCAGTTTGTCATCCACCAAACCGTCAGCGAAGAGGGTTACCTTACCTTACAAACGGCCCGCGTAAATCAGAAACTCCGTAAATCAATGACCCTGCTCGGTGAATATGCCAAACTCGGCAGCGCTAAGGGTGCACTCAACCGGATCGTAGAAAATTTTGGCCTTTGCCACCACTTTTGTCACCTCGACCATACCGGAAAACCTTGCTTTCAATACCATATAAAAAAATGTAAAGGGGCTTGCGCCGGTAAAGAATCACCCGAGGAATACAATCTGCGGGTACAGGAAGCGGTGGATTATCTACGCATTGATTTTCCGGAAGATTTTTTGTTGATTGATCAGGGACGATCCAGAGATGAAAAGGCCGTGATTCTCGTAGAGGATGGACAATATAAAGGCTTTGGATACTTGTCTGTCGAAGATAATATCAGTGATCTGGAAACCGTCCGGGATGCAATTAAACCTTACGCACACAATCGGGATGTTACCCGGATTATTCGACAATTTTTGTACAAAGGGGAGATGAAGGTGATACAGTTATCATCTAAGGTTTAAGCGTTAATGTTTTTTTTCCGAAGGATGGATAACGAGAAATCTGGGAACGTCGCACACATACGTGCGGAATCCCAAATGACACACTTGGTCGTACCGTCTCGCTTTGTACTGTTATTAACTTAGAGGAAACAGTTCAGCTATATTCTAAAGATTCCCAAACCGAGCGTCCTAAAAACTTCGTCGCAGATAAATTCCACCGTTAAAACGATGCACTCGGGTACGAAAACTATTCATTTTCTGTAATTCGTTTATGTTAAACAAATAACCTCCATTAACACCAACAGAAATATTATTTGAAATACGCTTTTCAAAACCCAATCCCGCCGACAACGTTGGACTCCAGGTTTGCAGGCTTGGCTGATCAGAAGTAATGGCGCCCTTACCAGCACTAAAGTCGGTCTGTTCCGGGGTAAAGGATTTTAGTTCGTTGTTTAAATCGACGATGTATTGAACCCCGGCTCCGACGCTAACGATCGGAGTTAAACCAAAAATATCACGCATCTGATAATTCAGGTTGAGTTCTAAATCCAGACTCTGAATACGGTGGTAATTTTTGATATCAATCAAAACTTCCGTATCCGAAATATCACTATTACGGTGTATGACCAGATCGCTTTGAACGAAGCCAACCGGCGTTGCCATGGTCACAATCTTGGTGTTAGAAGGATCATTATTTATCTCAGCAGTGGGATCGTAAGTCTGATCTGTTTTTTATGTTGCCCCATCCCGTTGAAAAGATTGATTTGGACCGGTACCTCACCCTGCGTTTCAAATTCAAGCATCGTAAAATTGCCAGCAGGATTCGGAGATAATACCATCTCTGAGGTTGTATAATTTCCAAATGTTACATTTTCATTAACACTATTTGCAGACAAGCCCGTCCATTCCGGTAAGGGATATGTTCCTCCGGTAGAAAGTGCAACCCAGGGCTGAAAGGTCCCTTCGGCCAAAGATCCCGTGGCAAAAATAGTTAGTGATTTTCTTTTCCAGAATTCTATATTCAACTCGTAAGAGCCCACCATCGTGCTATTATCTGCGGTGGTCACATCAATGCGATAGCCGTCCTCCGCCGGGATTAACAAATAGTCCTCCCCAAATTCCCCAAAGGCTACATCATCAAAAATTGAATCTCCACCAGAAACGATATCAATAGTCGGCGCATCGTAACTACCATGTAATAATTGTACACCAACGATATCATCCGGTGCCGTTTCAATTGCTTGATCAAAAGAAACTAATGCTACTGGAATATCATCATCCATTCTAAAAGTTCCTACGATTCCGACTACGTACGTTTTATTTGGTTCAAACGTCAGCGTACCAAATACTGGATCTGCTGGTAAGTAAGATTTTCTGGACCGTAATTCGATTTCAATATCTGTACCGGCTGGTACTTCTATAAAATCAGACGCAGTTTTATAGGCTAAAAAATTCTCAATCTGCTCTCCTCCGGCAAAAACCCGAATAGTTTCAAATTCAGCATTATGAATAAACTGCACCCTGGCCATTTGTGGTTCTAAATTTGGCACCAGCACCGCATCAATCACGTGAACCACTCCGTTGTCCGTTACGATATCCGCTACGATCACTTGCGCATCGTTGATAAATATTCCGTCGGCATTAATGCTTACCGTCACGTCTTGTCCGTTAATCGTGGTCGCCATCTGGCCATCAAATAAATCAGTACTCCGTACATCCGCCGCTAAAACGTGGTATAATAATATATCCGTCAAGTCTCCCGCCGGATCCGCTAGTAAATCATCTAACAATCCATCTGGTAAATCTGCAAACGCTGCATCCGTCGGCGCAAATACCGTAAACGGGCCTTCACCACTTAACGTTTCTACTAAATCAGCGGCAATGACGGCGGCCTCTAAAGTGTTGTGTATGTCACTGGTAATAATTACATCTACGACCGTATTTTGCGCAGACACCAGGAAAGGAAGAAAGTAAAATAGAAGAAGGTATTTGAGGGTCTTCATAAGTTGGATTTAAGAGGTTAAAAAAAAGACTTCAATACCATATTTGCAGAAACCCTGGAAAAGGTTGCATGAGGAAATATAATTTTTTTATTTTTCTATCCTGAAGGATTTTTTTATGGGTAAGTCAAAACGAGGTATCAGGACTTAGGCGCCCAAATTAGTGGATATGTTATTGGAATTTTTATTTTGAAATATAGGCACTTGCGGAGCTTGACGGTCTTATTTTTTTTCCTGGATAGTAAATGAAAGCTCAATATTCTCCGTAGTCTCATCGTTAAATAAGATTTTCATATTATCAAACTCTGAAATTTTTTCTATTCTATCAATTCTATATTCATATTTTAAAATAATTTTTTGCGAAACGGTATCCCAAACAACCAGACGGTGATTCGTGCTATCATTGTTAAACTCCGTTTTAAACCATTGTTTTCGCTCGCTTAGTTTTTCTAAAAATTCACAACAACCTTGTTGGGAAGAAATACTATTGAATGGGTATATGATGATTAGAATAATTATTAGCTTCATTATTAATGAAACGACTGGACGGTGAAATATTCTTTAAATCCTAAAATTTAACAGCATTTTTCATCTTTTAAAAAGTAACAAGCAGTCTCAAAACTACCAAACCTATCACTTGGCTTAGTGATAGGTTTGATATTGGCTTCTATTCCAAAAATATCTGGACAAAGACGCACAAAGCGGTATGTAAAAAATAGTCCAGCTAAACTATTTCAACGAAAAATTAATGCTCACATCATAACGCACCTTTACCGGTTTTCCGTCTAACAGAGCAGGAATAAATCGGTTGGTGGCAGCCACCTTAATGGCATTAAAAGCTTCTTCTTCGCAACCTCCACCTACTTCTTGTTTTACTTTTAATTCGACTAATTGTCCTTTTTCGCTAATGGTCATGGCCAAGATGACGTCTCCTTCTAATTTAGCTCGTTGAGCGCGATCGGGATACATCATTTGACTGTTCACGATATTCCAGAAATTTTCGTCGCCGCCATTCGCTACCGGATTTCGATCCAGTTTAGTTACGGACCATTTTTTAGTAGCCGCGTCGTATACTTCATAAATAGGTTCTTCGTCAACATCCTGGTAATTAACCGGCTGAATACTGGCATAAGCCATAGGAATTGCACAAAGAATAAGCATTAAAATAACGGTGGTGGAAAATTTTTTCATGTCTAGGTGTGATATTATTTTAAATAATGAATTATGAACATAGTGATCTAGTGAAATTTCCCAAAAATGGAAATCTCCTTGCTTTAAATTAGGTATTGGGGAATAGTCTGAGGTATTGAAGGGTAGGTATAAAATCTTCTCAGACTGAAACAATAGTTACAAATTTAACCCCAAATTTACAATAAAACCGTTATCTCCGGCAGATTTTATAGATTTTAACAATTTTCCTGCTGCATTTTTTGCGGAAAATGGCCCAATTAATAATTTATAGACGGTCTTTCCATTTAATTCGTTGATATTAACCAGTACATTATGTCTATACTTTTTTCGTAATCTGTTGGTTTGAATCAGGACATTGCCATATTCAGCGTACACGCCCATTTGTACGGCAAATCCTTTTTTTGTTTGTGGTTTAACATCAAATTGGAACAAACCGTTACCTTCTCCAACCGCTCCCGGCTCGATGATCGTTCCTCCATCCGCCCGGCGTAATGCTTCAGCTACCGCCCGGTCCGCATTAACCCGTCCGTAACCGAGGCGCAAAGAATGACCGTCGACGTATTCTTTTGGATTCCCTATTTTATCAGCGGTCAAGGCCAGGATTTCTCGTACTTCTGCGGCTTTTAAATTGGGATTTGCCGATAACATCAGGGCACAAACGCCCGCGACGAGTGGGCAGGAAGCGGAGGTTCCTTCAAAATGTTGATACTGTCCAACTGGTCCGCGAAGCTTTCCATCTCTAAAGAAATTCTTTTCGACACCCGTTTTAAAATTAGCACGGGCCGTTAAAATGGGAAAATTTCCGGCGGGAGCGGCCACGGTTATTTCCGGACCGCGATTGGATTCGTCAAAATGCTCGTCGGCGCTGGAACTACCCGCCACGGCGATGACTTCCGGCAAACGACCAAAATGATTGATTCGTTCTTCATTTTCATTACCCACTGAAAAAAGAACTGGAATACCCAAACCATTTCTCCCGGTAGTGGTAATATTCCGAATCACTTCCTGGTGCATCGGTCCGAGCGCATCGTGTTGCTGAATAGACCCCCAACTACAACTAATCACGTCTACTTCTTTCTTTTTACAATATTCAAAAATACTTTCTAATACATCCCAACTAAACGTAGAACCTTCAATCAAAATCAACTTACACCCAGGAGCCACTCCCGTAATTCCCTCGTCGTTGTCACTTGCTGAGATCAAACTCGCACACGAGGTACCGTGTCCACTACCGATGGGTGCAAATGGATCGGTATAAATAGAATGAGTAGCGACCACCTGATCCTTGTAAGAAGGATGATCTATCTGAAAACTTTGGTCAATAATAGCAATAGTAATTTGATCGGACCCCTTATTTCCCAATCGATCCCACGCATCCATAATCTTTAAATCAGCATCGGGTAAAATTTTTGAGTCGGGTTCTCCGGGAGCCGCTCCCCGATTTCTAAGATGCCACTGGTAAGGTTGTAAATTGTCGCCGGGCAGAACCTCTTCATGCAGCGTTTGGGGAGCATCCCAATCGGGCATGGCACTGGTAATTTCCTGATGCGCCATTAATTTGATGCAGCAACGGAGTGGATTAGGCGATTTTTTAGTAACTTCAACAACGTAGTTGGTTTTTAAAAAGCGACGCATTATTTTTAATCCAAAGGAATCCAATATTTTTTTACGGTCCTTAATTTTTATTTGACTGGAAAAGACCACTAATATTTTCCCGGTTGGTACCACTGGTGTTTTACTTCCCTGAACATAATAAACATGGGTTCCTAAAATCACATTCCGGGATTTGCGAACCATATCCAGCACAGAATCAATTTTTCTTCTTCCTAATTGGGGTTGATAAATAACAAATCCTCCGATACCGCGCGCAAATATCTTACCTTTTTTAATTTCAGCCGGTAATTTTTTGGCATTCGGTCGGAGTTTTACACCGATGAGTTTTGGACTTTTCTTTAGAGTGAACATTCCTTGTCCTAAATTGATTTTCATAAGATGGTTTTTTGAAAGATTTTTAATGAACAAGTCTAAGAAATTTTAGTGACTAAAAAGAAATTCTATCCCATTATTTTCGGAACAGCTTTAGAATGTTTACAGAATTATTCACGTCAATCCTGCGACATTAAAGAACAATAACGCCAAGCGCTGATAACTAATCGTTCTTTTATGGCGTTTCAAAATAGTAGCAAGGAACTGTTGAGTCGCACTGTTTGTTGATTCGCTTCGCTTGCCGAGTTGTTGGAAAACTTACTTTTTTTACCGTTTTTAAATTCTTTCTTATGAAAAATACACCCTTAAAATCTACCCTGTTTTTCTTTGTTTTTTTCATTTTAGTAGCCTTTGGAAATAAAGAAAACGCTATTCCGCAGCCAGAAGAACTCGGCGCCGTTAATTGGTTACGGGATTACGATCAGGCGATTGCATCCGCAAAAAAAACTGGTAAGCCGGTTTTGATATTATTTCAAGAAGTACCTGGATGTAGTACCTGCCGGGGATATGGCAACGACGTGTTAAGCCATCCCTTGATTGTGGAAGCCATTGAGACCTCTTTTGTTCCATTAGCTATTCATAACAATAAAGCTGGAAAAGATAAAAAAATTTTGGAATCCTTTGGAGAACCCAGTTGGAATAATCCGGTAGTTCGGATCATTGATACGGCGCGTAATCCGTTAACCGCAAGAATCAATGGCAAATACGATCGGAGCAGTCTGGTAAATGGAATGGTCGCGGCCTTAAAAAAAGCAAAGCGTCCAGTCCCAGGATATTTACAATTATTAAAAGAAGATCTCGGCGCAGGTCCGCAATCTACCCAACAAGCTACCTTTGGAATGTATTGTTTTTGGAGTGGCGAAGCCAAGTTGGGCAGTATTCCCGGCGTCGTAAGTTCCGAACCGGGTTTTATGGGTAATAGCGAGGTCGTTTCGGTTACCTATAATCCGGAAATTATCAGCTACGAAAACCTGGTAACTACGGCCAGAGAAAAAAAGGCATTCGACCGGGTTTTCACCTACACAAAAGACCAGGAGAAAGTGGTTGAATCCCTTGTTGGTTCATCAAAGTCAAAAAAAGCCAGTCAATTTCGGCCGGATCATCAGCCAAAATATTATTTGTTACACAGTCCATATCGACTCCTTCCTATGCTACCTAATCAGGCCAGCCGGGTCAA
Organism: uncultured Saprospiraceae bacterium; assembly: GCA_938008185.1. Lineage (GTDB taxonomy): Bacteria > Bacteroidota > Bacteroidia > Chitinophagales > Saprospiraceae > JALZUU01. The sequence continues at coordinate 15,128 of CALLLR010000072.1, read as the reverse complement.
TACTGCGGTGGGATTGGGTGGTGATCCAGCCGTTTTTCTGTCCCCAAAACAATTGAAAATGCTATCATTTATCAAGAGTAATCCAAAAAAAGGCTGGGAGAAGGTATACGAAAAGCCTTTTTTAGTGGCGTGGGAGGAAGTAAATAGTCGTTATTAGATATCGTTAATAAATACTTCAGGAAAAAGCCGGTAAAGATTAAAAGTGAAAGAGAATCACCAGAAATTTGATTAATTGATAAAAAGTTGAGATATTTAAGAGGTATTCTTTCTCAACCCAAAATTTTAATTGGTTGATTTTTTAGTTTGATAGTAAAAATTTCTTTAATTATCAGTGAAATTGGCTTTTTAGATCACGGCTTGTCATCTAGTTTACACAACTTCACGCACCCACGTGCGTTTAAAGTATCACAGACATGAGATAAAATAAAAATGATGCATCGGTTATCTGATGCCTATTTTGCTGTACTCAGAAAAGAATACCAACATTTGAATTCGTCTGGGTAGAAACTGAATTTAAAGTACCTATATCAAAAAATAATCTATGAGACTATGCACAATAATATCTGCCATATTTCTCCTCAGTACTTACTTATTAGTTTGTTCGCTTAATGCTCAAACGTCCGAAGAGGTCGTTGCGCTGCCAGGATTATTGCAAAATAATAACGATGCTGTAAACGCGCACGATCACGATCATCATCACGACCATGATCACGGTAACGACCTGACTTTTGTAAAAAATAACGGTCAATGGGAAAACGTGGTCCAATATCGAGCTTCCCTGGGTGGTTTAAACAGCATTTTTCTGGAAAAAGGAGGATTCACTTATTTATTTCATAATGAAGAGGATTCCGAAAAATTGTTTGATCACAGCAAAAAAGATCGGAAAGCTATTCAACCGGTCAGAGCCCATGCCTACCACGTTGCATTTTTAAATGCCAATCCCGCTACGTTCAAGCCTAGTCAACCAAGAACAGAATATTATAATTACTTTTTAGGAAATGATCCCTCCAAATGGGCGTCTCATGTACCCCTTTTCGATCAAGTCCGATACCAGGACCTCTATCCCGGTGTCCATCTGGATGCTTATGACGTAGATGGTTATTTTAAATATGACTTTGTGGTAGAACCGGGTGCTTCAACCGATAAAATTGCTTTGGGATACGAAGGAGCAGATCGTTTGCAAATAAAAAAAGGAGACCTGGTGATTCACACCTCCGTCGATAAAATTATTGAGCACGAACCGTATGCTTATCAAGAAATTGACGGCAAAAGAGTTACCGTTAAATGTAACTATCAGCTGGATGGAAATACCGTTACCTTTCAATTTCCGGATGGATATAACCAACGGTACGAATTGGTAATCGATCCAACCGTAGTAGCTGCTACCCTATCGGGCACAATGAATAACGAAAATTTTGGTCATTCCGCTACTTATGATTTCTCCGGTAATATCTATGTAGGAGCCCAAAGTTTTGGTTCTGGTTACCCCACAAATTTTGGTTCCTTCCAACAAAATTTTGGAGGAGGAGATGCTGACATTGCTGTTTCTAAATATAACACCGTCGGCTCCCAATTAATTTATTCCTCTTATATCGGTGGAAACGGGAAAGACTTACCGCATAGTTTAATTACCGATTTTGATGGACAACTGTATATATATGGTACCTCTGATTCAGAAAACTACCCAACCACCCCAAACGCGGTCCAAACCAACAAAGGAGGACGAATCGATATTGTGGTTTCTATTTTAAATGCCGATGGAAGTAGCTTAGTTGGTTCCACGTACGTAGGTGGTTCCCAGGATGATGGATTCAATCACTGTGAAATAAATGCGAGTTATGGAGACGATTACCGGGGTGAAATTATGCTTGACCGGCAACGGAACGTTTACATCGCCAGTCATTCTTCTTCCAGTAATTTCCCCACTACCCCCGGTGCGTTTGACCGCACTTTTAATAACATTGGTACAAATTCCTCCACTCCTTCTCCTGCTCAGGACGGTGTAGTTTTTAAATTAAATAATGATTTATCGAATTTTTACTGGAGTACCTATCTAGGCGAAAATGGTGCGGATACGGCCATGGGTTTACGAGTGGACGAAAGCAATACAGTTTACGTTACAGGAACTGCTGCGGGTGCAAACTTTCCTATGCCTAACAATGGTTTTCAATCTAATTATCAGGGCGGTGACTCGGACGGTTATGTGGTTAGAATATCTGAGGATGGTAGTTCCATTCTTAACGGTACTTTCTGGGGCACCGGCGAAGATGACAATAGTTATTTTATGGATGTGGATTTAGAAGGAGATGTCCATATATATGGGATTTCGACGGGCGCCATGCCCATTACACCGGGTGTTTTTTTCTCGGTAGCTGGTAGCAGACAGTTCATTAGTTCCTTTAGTTCTGATTTAAGTGATCTGGTCTACTCTACCGTGATTGGTCGAGGTCCGAATAGTTCCAGTTTTTCTGGGCCCTTTACAGATTTTGACTTTGTTCCCGTTGCTTTTATGGTGGACAAATGTGATAATATTTATTTCTCCGGGTACGACGCTACCCAAAACCTGCCGTTGACCAATGATGCCATTTCATCCCTAGGTGGAACTTTCTACCTGGGCGTACTCGATCCGGATGCCACTGCCCTATCCTTCGCAACTTATTATGGTGCCGCCAATCACGTAGATGGAGGAACCAGTAGATTTGATAAGAGTGGCGTTGTTTATCAGGGTGTTTGTTCGTGTACAAATTTTATTATGGAAACCAATAACAACGCCTGGGCAGAAGATCAGGCGGAACGTTGTGATATCGGTGTTTTTAAAATTGATTTTGATGTCCCGACGGTGACCGCCTTTGCGGCAGTAGAGCCAGCCTCCAGTGGTTGTGCTCCCTTTGCGGTTGATTTCGATTATACCGGTAAAAATGGAACTGTATTCGAATGGGATTTTGGTAATGGCATGACCAGTACCTCAGAAAATCCAAACACTGTTTTTGAGGAAGCAGGGACGTACGAGGTTCGTTTCGTAGCTTCTAATACTGGCACGTGTAACGATCAGGATACTTTTTATATGCAAATAAATGTTTTGGATAATACCAGTTCGCTGGTTGATACGGTCGTTTGTGGTGCCAATGATGGTGTTTTTGTGAATGCGACGACGACCAATGCCAGTTATCAATGGAATGACGGCGTAATTGATGCAACGCGAACGATCACTGAAAATGGAACCTTTTGGGTAGACGTCAGTATTCCAGGCTGTACCCGCCGGGATTCTTTTATCGTTCGATTTGAACCTGAATTGGAATTTTCACTTGGACCAGATTTTTCCTTTTGCGATGTACTGGACGCTCCTTTTGACGTATCCACCAACGACATAGTCAGCTATCTCTGGGAGGACGGAAGTACGAATCCCGTTCGACAAATCAACAACGTGGGAAGGTACGATATTTTAGTGGAAAATACTGCTGGCTGTACCGCGCGCGATACGGTAGACATCGATTTTGGGAACACGCCACTTACGGATCTGGGAGGACCAGATACACTCTGCCTGGGAGATATTCTGGACATTACAGCTCCCAATCTTACCGGACTTCCGGTTAATTATAGTTGGAGCACAGGCGAAAATACTTCCCAAATTTCTGTTGGTCAAACAGGAGAATATATTGTCACGCTGGATAATAATGGCTGTAAATTTAGTGATACCTTGAGTGTTCATTATACGGAATTTGAGCTCAATTTTGCTCAAACTGACGTCAGTTGTTTTGAATTATGTGATGGAGAAGCAACCGCCGTTTTTTCCGGAGAAGCTCCCCCCTTTAATTTAATGTGGGATACCGGAAGTAATGATCCTACCAGGATTCAGCTCTGCGATGGAAATTATACCTTGACCGTAACAGATCAGAGAGGATGTATCTACGAATCTCTTCTGGTAATTACAGAACCCGAAATGTTGGAGATTGCTACGGAGGTAGTTGATGTGACGTGTGCAGGTGATCAAAATGGAATTATTCAGGTCAGTGAAATTCTGGGTGGTACGGGTCCGTTTGAAGTTTCTTTTGGGAATGATGCGTTTCAAAGCAATACCGTCCTTAACGACCTCAACGGAGGAATTTACGAGGTCGTGGTTAGAGACAACAATGGTTGCGAACAAGGCGAAACGGTCAGTGTTTACGAGCCTCCACTTATCACGGTCGATGCAGGTCCGGACCAACGAATTAGATTAGGAGAAGGAACAGAATTAAATGGACAGATTTTTCCCCTCACCAATCAAGTTTACAACTGGTTACCAGCGGATAGTTTGGAGTGTAATTCCTGTTTGGACTCTGCGGTGGATCCTACTCAGACTACTCCTTACATATTGTCGGTGACCGATACGGTTTCTGGTTGTATTATTGAGGATCAGGTAATCATCAGTGTGGATAAAGATCGCAACATTTATATTCCAAATGCCTTTTCTCCAGATGGAAATGGCACCAATGATATTTTTCAAGTATATGCAGGTGTCGGGGTACGGGAAATTCTGCTCTTGCGGGTGTATGATCGCTGGGGAGAATTAGTGTACGAAGGTAAAAACATCTCTCCTTTTGATAACAAATCCGGATGGGACGGTACCTTTAGAGGGCAGGCCATGAATCCGGCAGTATTTGTTTATTACGCAGAAGTTATGTTTGTTGATAATGAACAGAAAGAATACGCGGGGGATGTGACGTTATTAAAATAAATAACATAGACCATATTAATATCGTCCCATTCTGAAGAAAATACCGAAGTTTAATTTATTTAAATTGATTCTTTTTTTCTAACTCGGTAAGTACATATTCCACACTACGCTTACGAGTTAGGTGACTGATTTTCCTGCTCACCTCCCGAATGGGTTCCAGAGCAATGGGATCACCGAGTTTTCCGAGGGCAGAGATTGCGATAAATTTTAATTCTTTTATTTTTAGAAAAGGCAGAAGTTCTTCGGCTACGCCCGGAAACCGATGGTAGCCCAGAGCGGTAATAATATCTGCTTTATCCCGATTATTCGGATCCTTTAGTTTTTTTAATAAAACCGGAAGTGCCGCTACGGCGCTCAGTTTGCCCAGTGCTTCCAGGGTATTTTGTCGAACCAGCCAACTTTCGTCTTCCAGGGCTTTTATCAGATTAGGTACACTTTCTGGGTCGGGTAAATTTCCGAGAAAGAAAGCAGACCGGCTCCGAACTTTTACGGAAGGATCACTAACCAAGAGGTTTGCAATCTCCGAATGAGCTTTATACGATTCCATTTTTTCCAATAAATCAATGACACTCGTTTTTACCCATTCGTCCGGGCTATTGAGGGCCGTCATCAAATGAGTATCCATTTCCAAAATTGTATTGTCCTGCAGCCAACGGATAGCGAAAGACCGGAAGGTGGTATTTTTTCGGGACAAACCATTGATAAGTGGGTAGATAAAAAGTTGGTCATCGTGCTCACGGAGTTCTTTCACCAGCTTATAAACGTTCATTTTTTGTAGCAGTGCTACTTCGTAGATCAATTCCAGTTTGCGGCGAAAGTCGGTTCCGGCTTTGTGGTGTGCCCGGTAGATTAATTGCCGGCTCCAATCGTCGGTCATCGCTGCCCGTAGTTTTTTGATTTGTGGATACGTAAACTGTTTTTGCAACTGCCTTAATTCTTTAGCTACGGTACGGTCTTCGTCCTGGATATTTCCGGGTAAAACGGGTTCGGGGACGGCCAGTAATGGTAACAGGAAACGGTAGTTTTGAATAAGTCCTTTGAGGCTGGCGGAAATTTCGACCGCTTCAGGGCCGTAGGTTAGTCGGCGGGCATTTTCGGGCAGAAGCCAAAAGGGGGAATTTACTTTTAGAAGCTCACCCACCACGGTACATTCAATCGTCACTTTAATGGCGTGGCCGGCGATTTTACGACGAAGGTGGAGTTTGTGGATGGCTGATGGTGCTGGCAAAGGTTGAGTTGTTGAGTTTCCGATAAAAAATTTATTTTTTACAAAGATCGCAAAGACCTGCCTACCGAACAAGCAAGTGGAGAGATTCTTTATTGAGGCTGTTTAAAAATGAAGCTACAAATTTACTTCGTCCATTCCTCGGTAAAGCTTAATAATTGCTGGATAATGCTGGACAATATTATTTTTAATAAAATCTACGGGAACATCTTCAAAGCTACCATAGTCTTCCAGATAATCCATAAACTGGCCACCAGTTCGATCAAATTCCTGAAATACGGAATCGTGAATACCATCAAATTCGAGGGGTTCGACGTTACATTTTTCGCAGAGTTCCCGATTGAATGCAGGAGATGCTTTGACCCATTTTCCGTTAAGAAAAACATCTACCATTCCATGGGGTGTCATGACATTCGTCCCGAATTTTGCGACGAGCCTTTCCACTCCAATGTGGTTTTTCACCTTAGCTAACCGAAGACGTGCGGGAATACCTAAGGCACGTAATCCGGAAATAAAAATGATGGATTTATCAAGGCAGTGGCCTTCGGAGCGATCGACCAGATTACTGGCAATGTAGCGCTCCGGACGGAAAGAGATGCGGTAGGGATTGTAGCGGTACCGGTCACGGACGATTAAGTAAAGCCGGACGGCCTGGTGGATTTGTCGCTGGGTCAGGTCTTCTTCATTTATGCTTTCGGTATCTCTTATCGGTTGGATAAGAGCCTGAATGGAAGGAGAATTGAAGTTGAAGAATTTTGTGAGTTGTAGAGATTGCTGGTTCATGTTGATGTTGAGTTGACTGAGTGTTGAAACGCTTCGCTTGTTGTATTTTTGAGTCGCTTCGCTTGTTGAGTTGTTGCGTTTACGGGGTTATCGCGGATCTTTTTTTAATTGAATATACTAAAATGGTTTAACTGCTGTTCACTTATTGCTATCTCTTTTTACGCAAATATTTACTTTGGCTGCTTCTCCCCGGTAGGCAGGAAAGCTTCCCAGAAGTTGACAATCGTATTTTTCTTTAAAGGTAGCGATGGTTTTAAGGTAGTGTTTTTTTCGTTTTAAAATCAAGGCATCGTTGGTTAACTTTTTTTCCAGTGCGTATTCTTCCATTTGGATAGAAACGGGTGCGATGTGCAGATAGTCGTTTTCAATCAGGTAAAATTTTTCAAAGGGACGGTCAACCAAATCATCAATGGAGTTATAAATCAGGTAAAATTTATGGTCTTTGGCGGCAAACCAATTATCGGCCATTCCTACTACGGGAATGGATTTATCGGGAATCAAGGCTTCAGTTTGGCGACGGATGGCTTCTCCATCGTAGGTATGATTCATTCGGTAGAGATTACCGTAGTGAAGTAAAAAAACTCCCAACAGAAGATAAGTCAGGCCTTTTAATTTTCCGGCTTGCTCAGCGGTAAATAATAGCATTAGATGAAAAGCGGGAAAGATAAATACCATATAAACCCGATTGGGGCGCCCGGTCACAAAGGTGGAAATAAGCATAAGAACCAGAAACCATCCGACAAAGGCATTTTGCCGCCAGCCTTTTTTTATCAAAAAACCAATGATGGCTCCAATCATGAGAAAAAATTCCCAGAAGTGTAAATACCACTCAGTTTGAGCAAAATAAGTGATAAGATAACTAGGAAGTTTTCGGGCGTTATTCCGATTATCTAACAGGGTCTTTTCCAGGCGTTCCCAATTCAGGACGTGCGCATGCAAAGCCAGATAATACCCAATTCCCAATAATAATCCTACCATTAGTGGTCCAAGTGCTTTCCGCCATTCCTGGTTTTTTCCAAAAAATAAATTCCGTTTGGCAGCGATGTAGGAAAGGATATAAAAAGCGGTAATGATTCCCATTGCGTGCGTTTCTACAGCCATACAACCAACAAAAGCGGAGAAGAAATATTTTTGTTTAATAAAAAGATAAAAACTCAAGGCAGCCAATAAAAAAGTCAGCGGATCGGTCCGGATCAAGTTAGCAGTACCATAGTAGGCAGGAAATAAAAACAAGGTTAGCGTAAAAATTACGACCAAATTGTGGGAAAAGTTTAAAGCTTTAAGGATGTGATACCAGACCACGGCGGCGAGCACCATAATTCCCGTACAGAGCAGGTGTGCGCTGGATTTAGTCCAGCCAAAAATATGCATCCATCCGGAGTAGAGATAATTAAAAAACTGATTAAATATCTGAACGCGCTCAGTGGTGGTGGTGGCACGGAAAATAGTATCCATGTTGATGCCAGTTTTGGAAAAATGGTAGAGGCGGGTCATGGTCCAGGCATCATCTCCATTGTACAGTACATGAGAACCGTGCAGGAGATAATAGGCTGCCAGTATCAAAACCGCAAACAAACCAAAAAAGATTTGGGTCTGTTTTTGGGTATAATTAAAAAGGGGTTTTGGCATTTTCTCGGATTAGCAGTTTTGTTATTGAGCTATGTAACTTATCAAGGCGTATTTTAAAAAGGGTACCCTACTACCTCGGGCAAAAATTAATTGCCCAAGGCACTACTTTTTTCGTTTTTTCTTTTTTCTTGATTTTTCGAATTCTTCGTCTTCCAGAATCAGGGATTTATAATCATTCTTGCGCTCTTTTTCTACATCGAGCGTATCGACGTATTCGGCTCCTTCGATTTTCAATACCTTAATTTCCTTTTTTAAATAAGTCTGTATTTCTTCCAGAACGAGTTTTTCTTCTTTTGCACAAAAGCTGTAAGCGTGTCCCTTTTGATTGGCCCGACCGGTACGTCCTACGCGGTGCACGTAATTTTCCGCTTCTACGGGAAGGTCGTAGTTGACGACGATTTCAACGTTGGGAATATCGATTCCTCTGGCGGTAATGTCGGTGGCGATGAGTAGTTGTACGGCTCCGTTCCGAAACTGGTCCAACATTTCCGAACGCGTTTCCTGGTCTTTATCTCCGTGGATCGTAATCGACGCAATACCCGCGCGGTCCATGGCTTTGGAGACCCGCTCGGCACGCACTTTGGTACGCACAAAGACCAAAATTTTGGTGTCCGGATTTTCGTTTACAACCCGTTCGAGAAAAAACCTTTTATGGTCCATTTCTACAAAGATGACAGAATGGTCCACTTTTTTAGCCACCGGGTCTTTAGGAGATAATTGAATTCTGATCGCATTTTGCCGGACGATACTGTAAGCAGTTTTCTTGATTCGTTCGTTGATGGTGGCGGAGAAAAACAGGGTTTGTCGACGACGGGGTAGTTTACGAATCAAATCTTCGATGTCTTTAACAAAACCTAAATCCAGCATATAATCGGCTTCATCCAGTACCAGAATTTCGATACGGTGCGTGGGTAGATGTCCCTGGCTGATAAGGTCGAACATCCGGCCGGGCGTAGCAATCACAATGTCTACGCGTTTCTGTAACTGTGCAATTTGAGGATCCTGGTCTACTCCACCAATCAGGGCCATCACTTTGACGGTAGTAAACTGGGTTATTTGCTGAAAAACGCCCTCGATTTGCAAAGCCAGCTCGTGCGTTGGAACGAGGACGATACACTTGGCACCGGTCGGTCGTCGCTCTTTTTGCTTTTGCTCGTAAATGAGATCTACAATGGGAATCGCAAACGCGGCGGTTTTTCCAGTTCCGGTCTGTGCAACGGCCAGGAGGTCTTCCCCTTTAAGAATATTTGGAATAGACTTAAACTGGATATCAGTGGGTCGCCGAAAGCCTAATTTCTCTAACCCTCGCTTGACCTTTGGATCAAAATTGTAATCTGAAAATTTCATTTGGCAAAGGTAGGGAATTAGAATGGGAATTAGAACTAGAATTGAGTGGGTGACAAATTGGAGGGTCTGTATATTTTTTTTGCTAGTCAGCCCGTTTGCTATCAGCTAGTTGGCTTCCCTCCAACGTAAAAACACGCCAGAAGTGCGCTCACTTCAAATCCACAAATGTCCATTAATTATGTTGAAAAACTTTAAACAGCTTCAACAATATCCCTTACTCCACTACCACTTTAACAATCTCCTCTCCGGATGCATACCGCGCTTTAAGTACATACACACCAGCGGGCAAGCCGGACATATCCATTATAAATTCATTCCCGGAAGCAACCTGTTCTTTGATAATCCGACCATTTAAATCGTATAGTCGTAGTTCGGTTTCCATACCAAAGCCTGTATTAAGTAATCCAAAAAGTTCATTGCGAACCGGGCTGGGATACACTTGCATTCCGGAATTAGTGCTTTCGATCCTGGCAGTTCGAATATCAGAATATTCAAATTGACCATCAAAATCATTTTGCCGTAAGCGGTAATAATATTGGATACCAGGCCGAACGTTTTTATCAAGGAATTCGTATTGATTAACTGCCTGTGGATCAGCGGTCGCAGGAACTTCTCCAATGCTGGTAAAGTCTCTTTCATTTTCTGTGCGACGTTCTATTTCAAACCCTTCATTATTAAATTCGTCGGCTGTTTTCCAGTCCAGTTGAATGGCATTTTTTGTTCCGGTAGCTTCGAATGACAAGAGGTCTACGGGCAAAGCGGTAAGCGAGCAAAACTCTAATCCCCACGAAGTAAGTTCTCCACCATCAGCGTTAGCGACATCATTAATTCTTAAGGTCCATACACCAGCAATTGGTAACCCACTAAAGACGGATAGCGGCTCTGCTGGAATATAGGCACCTCCCTGACCCAGCGGATTACAAGGTGCCTCTTCAACAGATTGGGTGGCATTATCACTAAGGCTCAAATTAAAGTCGTCATTATTGCCACATTCTCTGTTCCAAAGAATGGCGCTCGTGACACCATCGGGAGCAATTAGTGTAACCACCAAATCTCCCATCCAAGTATGCACTCCGGTTACATTTGAGACCACTATTACATCAACATTTCCGGTACCCGTGACCGTTAATTCAGAATTTATTTCTTGTATTCCGTCTTCAGAGATCGGTACAGGTGTGTTTTGTACGATAGGAGGAGCACAATCCGCGGTGGTAAAATTACGCGTCAGAGACCAGGTTGTTTCACCACAAGTAGTGTTGGTCTTTACCCGCCAGTAATAAACCGTTAACTCTTCTAACTCCATATTCAAGGTATAGAAATTTGTGGTGACTGTTTCGTTCACCTCTAAATTTGCGAATCCGGAATCCTCTGAAAGTTGTACCGTATAGTCAATTGCATTCGATTTGGATTGCCATACTAAAGTCGGCTGGGATACGATCCCTAAGGCATTGTCCGCTGGCTGATCCAGCGTGGTTACACCGACACCTTCTTGTACCGTTAGTATAAAATCAAAATCTCTAACAATTGATCCACTTGTGCCCGTAATCGTGATAGGATAATCTCCCGCCGCTATACTGGCCGTATTGGTAATGTCAAAAGTAGTTGCTGAACCTGCGGGAATGATAGTGCTACCAAAAGTCACCAAAGCACTTCCCGGCAGATTGGAGGCACTAAAGGTCACGTCCCCCGTAAAACCAAAAACTGCGTCGGTCGTCAGGAATATATTTGCTTCAACGTCTCCTGGACAGATAGTCGCCAATGGATCCGGTAAATTTAAAGTAAAAGTGGGTCCCTGATTTTCTTGTATTTCAAAATCTGCAGCCGAAATATTGTAAAATATGTTGTTGGAACACCGCACTTGCACTCTGGCGGTAGTTGAAGTTCCGGTGGCAGGCACTATTATATTAGCCGAACCATTATTGGGAACGTTACTAGCCAGAGCGGCAGGATAAGTAAATCCTCCGTCGTAAGACAAGAGAATATCTACGTTGTCACAAGAGACCGGCCCCACATCCGTTCCCGCCACGTCCCAGATAACGGTCTGGTTTTGACTTTCAAACCAAATCACACCACTGGTCGTTGGCGAGGTAACGATGAACGGGTTACCGGCCACGGTGGTGATACGGATATCATCTTCAGCAGTACAGGAAATGTTATTGGTACTATTATCCCGGACGGTAACCCGAAAATCCATGGTACGAGCCACGGATGGTAAAACTTCCCAAGTGGGCGTAGTACCGGCGATTACCGCGGCGAGATTAGGCAGGTATCTTTTATTATCCGGCGAAGGAAATAAAGACCGAAAATTAGGACCCTGAATATTGGTAGAAGCTGGCGGAATGGCTTCCGCCATTTCATTATCGTATTGCTCCCAGGTAAAAGTCAAAGGATCACCGTCTCCATCATTTGCGATAGCCTCCAGCAGTAACGGAGTAGCAGGTGGAACAGATACGTTTGCTCCTGCGGAAACGGTAGGAGCGGAATTGGAGCTTGGAAGAATAGCGGCACAGGATGTACCTAATAAAGTGTTGGACATCTGCTGAATACTGATGGCATGGAAATAGTATTCGGGAAAGTTTTGAATTTGATTATCGCAGTTGGAAGTTACGTAACTCATGATGGTTGTTCCCGCACCGGGTTCCATAGCACTGACGGAGGATCTTTGACAATTTTCATTTTGGGTATGTGTGGCCCCAAACTGGTGTCCCATCTCGTGGGCCCATACTTTTAAAAACCGGGGCTGAGTAATTCCATTGGCACTCGCCTGAGTAACACCACCTGCTTTAGACGATCCGCAAAGTACCCCTACGTTTGCAATTCCGCCACTTCCTCCAGTACTACCGGCCAGTACGTGTCCAATATCATAGTTGGAACTACCAATGGTCGCATTGAGATTGGTGACATTCTCACCCAACATGGCAAAGGAGTTGCTATTATTATAAGGATCGGTCGCACCGTCGTAGTAGAAGATATCGGTTAGATTGGCAATCAGAATAAAACGGGTACCAAGATCTCGTTCGTAATAACTATTAATTTGATTGATACTGGTCGTGATGTGGGAGGTGAGGAGTGCGTCATCAGCAGCATTTCCTGCAGAAGAAGCTCCAAGGGTGTTGGTTGCGTATTCTCCGTTTACGGCAACGGCAAGCCGATAGGTTCGAAGCTGACAATCTCCCGCAACTAGTATGCCCGCTGAGGAGTTGGATTTGTTTATTTTGTCTTCCACGGTTCCGCATTCAAAAGGTTCCATGTCTAATGGCAGATCGCGTTCAAAATAACTTAGATAGTGTTCGGTATCTCCCTGGGAATACGGCTTGATGTAGGCCGTGCCTTGGGGGAGTTTTAACATGACGTTCAGACCGTTGCTGGTCCAGTCGAGGCGGATACGACGGTTGGGATCTTCTACGCCATAGCCATGATAGGTTTTAAAAGTGGGGAATCTGGCGGCTAAGCCGGGTTCTATCATGGAATATTCGACCAGGTGAAAGGCTTCCGTTGTTCCATCTGACAATAACATTTCGAAAGGAGCTGATGCGTTGGTGCCAGTGCTTCCCTCTCTGGGCGCACTGTCCAGAATGAATGCCAGATGACCCCTATCCAGCTCTAAGATTTTAAATTTTTCGGGGCTTATGGTGCGCTTCTTACTATTCATTATCAAGGATTCATCGATCTCCTGTAATGGTGAATTGGCAGGTTGGGCAAATAAAGTAGAAATAAGAGAAAAGAATAGGCAAGTAGTGAGTAAGAAACCTTTCATAAATAGTATCTTTTGGTGTAAAAGAAAACAAGGTAGTAATTTTGTCTAAAAGTATGAATTGGTTGACTGTTTTATCTAATATTTGTCTATTTTAGGCAGAAAGGATTAGTATTTCGGGATGCTAAAAAGATTGCGATCCGGTACGAAGATTTGGAACTGCACGCTGAGAGCATTGACGTTGACACTACAAAAATACAAAAGGCAGATAACACAGAAATTTTTTATTTTATTTTTTTAATAACTAACGCTGACAGTTTTGGTAAAAAAAAATAGTCTCAAGTAAAAATTCTCCCACCACGACAACCTACCGTATCACCCCATCTTAGCAGACTTTTCCTCCTTTGCCCGGTTAACTTCCGTCTGGGCCACATTTTTCCGGTGCCAGGCAGATAAGACTATTGCCATCCGTCATTTCCCGGCTACCGTACGTGACGGGTTGCGCATCATTCATGGTGAATTGCAGTTGGAATAAAAATCCGGGAACGAGTTCGACCAAGGCGTTGATATTTCCGACAAGGTTTCTTTTTTTGGTGGTTTAATCAACCGACGACTGGATACTGACCACCGTATCCACCAATAATTTATTTTTACTTTTGGGGTACGTATTAACTTTCCTCCGGATAACGAAGGATCGGAAAACAAAATCAGTAAAATTGAAAGCTATTATGCTTTCATTTGGTTAGCATCAGTCTGTCAATAAAGCGGGAAATATGGACAAACCTAATTGAAGTTTTTTGACAACTTCTAAAGGACCGAAGTCCTACAGTGTATTTTTTTTGTAACACCTAATATATTCTTCTATTTTTCGATGATCGAATAAGAATCCCAAATATCGGGTTTTTTGGCTTCTTTCATTTGGGCCATGTAGATTTGATTTCCCAATGATCTGAGGTTAATCATTCCATATAAAATTTCGCCTGCACTATTAACCGACCTAGCTAATTCAGTAGAATAAACTTTAGGCTTTTTCCCTCGGCTGTATTTTCCGGCAGCACCGACCGCATCTGCTCTTGGGTGAGCATGAGATTCATTATCTCCCGATGAAATAACGGTAGCGAATGGAGCAATTAATTCGAGAAAATCCGTATCAAAATCCGATGAACCATGATGGCAGCCCTTGGTTACATCCGATTTAAATGGATTTGAATCCTTATAATGATCCATCAAATGGTCCTGAGACTTACTATTTAAATCTCCGGTTAATAAAATAGAAACGTCTTCGTAAGTGAATTTTAAAACCAAACTATGACCATTTCTGGTATGGGACGAATCAGAAAACCATTTATAAACCAGGTTATTATTTTCGTCGTTGTTGAAAACGGGGCCTAAAAATTCAATGGTACACTTTTTTTGGTTCTCCATGATCTCGATGTCTCTGGACCGGTAGCCCCCTCTTTTAAAATCATTAATTCTACCCTCTCTCATGGCACTGTCAACCGCAGTGAACTACCCCGACCCAAGGGTACGGGGCATCAGAATCATCCCAAAAGGGAGTTTTGATTTTTCAGCGTTTCATCGCAATCTGCATCCTGTAAAGAATGACTTACAATCGCTCCACGCTTGTTTTCTACCGTCCCGGTAGAATATTGTTTTAAGCCCTCACGGTGGATATTTTTCGCAGCATTCAAATCCCGATCTATAATCCTTCCGCAGCCCTGACACATAAATCTACG
>CALLLR010000071.1 GCA_938008185.1 uncultured Saprospiraceae bacterium | reverse complement strand
TCTTATCGAACAATCCTTAATTCTAAAGTCGGAGTTCCAGCGACAATTGTTTACCTCTCTGGAAGTTATGAGTTATTATACGAGCGGATGCAAGATCGAAAAGATCATTTTATGCCGCCTGGATTGTTACAGTCTCAATTTAGAACGCTCGAAGAACCAGCCCATGCGATCACCGTATCAGTAGATCAGTCCATTGAGGATATTGTAGCGGAAATTTTAGATCATCTTGCCTAAACGATTTTTTATGGGAAACGATCCTTTAAAAGAATATAAGTATAAAGAAAAATTAGAATTGAGGGAGATAGAACTCCCATCGGTATTACATAAAATAGACTGCCCCACCTGCGCCACAACCATCCCTGCGGACAACTTGAATATTCAAACCAATATTGCCAAATGTAATAGTTGTAACGGGATTTTTTCTTTTGGTAATGAGGTCGAAAAACTTTCCAACCAAAATACTATCACCCAGGAAATTTTACGACCGGAAGGAGTAGAACTTACGCATTTTCAGGATAAACTGGATATTTCCGTTGCGCAACCGTGGACAAACTTAGAGGTGATTTTGGTTTCTCTTTTTCCAATGTTGGTAATAATGTTAAGTACAGGAATACTTTTCATTTTTACCGAACTGCTTCCAGCATTTGAGCAATTTGGCAAACTAGCAATGATTACTTTATGGATTACTTCACTTATTGGCTACGTTGCTTACTTTTTTATTCGAAAAAAACATAAAATCTATGTTCATATTGATGACCAAAATTTGTACATAGAATGGCGACCTAAAAAATTCTTGAGGGATAAGAAATATGCGATTGAAGATATTAGTCAAGTGTATATAAAAAATGCTACCTCCGCAGGTGGTGTAAAAGGAGCGGCTATATTTATGATTGTTAATGATATAAACGGACAGAAACACGTCGAGTTAGTCAAGACGGTAGATAGTCGCACCAAAGCTAAATATATTGAACAAGAAATAGAAAAACATTTAGGTATCAAAGATCGAAGAGTGCCGGACGAAGAAATTTGACAAGGTTATAGGGGGTGTTCAATTAGCTGTGTCTAATCAGTTAGCCTAATTTGTATAAATAAAATGTTGTATTCACAATCAATTGTTAATCAGTTGATTTGTTAATCAGTCTATTTTACGCAATGCTATCGCAACAAAAAACATAGATTATTGAACGATCCCAGGTTATAACCAATTAACCAATAACTGATTCACTGATTCACTGATTCACCAATAACCAATTCACTGATTCACCAATAACCAATTAACCAACCAACCAATCCCCTAACCTCAAAATACTATGCAAAAGAAAATCGCTAATAATTTTTTCTTCCTTCTGCTATTCCTGATTACCATTGCTTTTTTTGGCTTGATCGGTAGTTTTGCCCTCGGTGCCTTTTGGGCGGCGGTACTAGCCATCGTTTTTGATCCACTTTATAAAAAAGTGTTAAGTCGGTCTCCCGAAAAACCAGCCCTGGCCAGTGGTCTGACGCTGATTGGAATTTTACTAATCGTAATTATTCCACTGGGATTGATCAGTCTGGCCCTGGTAGTTGAGGCGCTCGATATCTCCGAAAAAATTCAGTCCGGAGAGTGGAGACCACAGGAACAATTGGGACAAATAGTAGGACAAATAAAAGGTAAGATTCCGGAGGGTTCCGAAAAATTTGGGCTGGATGTTGATAATATTCAAACCAAAGTAACCGAGTGGATTGGTAGTTCTTCACAGATAATTGCGACGAAAATATTGGGTTTTGGACAAGGAGTCCTGGGAATGCTGGTCCAGTTTACCATTACACTCTACGTCTTGTTTTTCTTCTTTCGGGATGGACCAAAACTGGTAGAAAGCCTGATTTACGTCTTGCCGATTGGAGATAAAAAGGAGCGCAGACTTATCAAACGATTCCAGAGTGTAGCCCGTGCTACCGTTAAAGGAAGTATTTTGATTGCGCTGATCCAGGGAGTACTGGGCGGTATTTTATTTGCTTTGCTGGGCGTCGAAGGAGCCGTGATTTGGGGTGCACTGATGATTGTGGCGGCGTTATTACCCGTGGGGGCGCTGCTCGTCTGGGGACCAATTGCGGCGGTTTTATTTTTACAGGGAAGTTATACCAAAGGAATTATACTGGTCATTGTGGGTGCGCTCTTTATCGGACTTATTGACAATCTACTGCGTCCCCGCTTGGTCGGAAATGATACCAAAATGCCGGACTGGCTTATTCTTTTATCTACCCTTGGCGGATTGAGTTGGTTTGGTCTGTCGGGCTTTGTGCTCGGACCGATTATCGCAGCTATGTTTATTACCTGCTGGCAAATGATGGGCGATGAGTTTGGTGAGCAACCCCCTCCGGCATCTGGCTTCAAAGGATAAACTTAGTTGAACGAACCAAGGCCTGAGGCTGATTTTTTTCATTTCGATTTTTTGAACAACTTAATCGTAATTTGATACTCAAACTACGAAGCATAACCGTATCTTTGCCCAATGCTAAAAATAGGACGTTACAATAAGATGGAGGTCGTTAAGGCCGTTGATTTTGGATACTACCTCGACGGAGGTCCGTACGGTGAAATATTATTACCTGCTGGTCAGGCGCCAGAAGAAGACCTGGAGGATGGTGCTGAAATAGAGGTGTTTATCTACACCGATACAGAAGACCGCTTGATTGCTACTACCCGTAAACCTAAAATTATCGTGGGCGAATTTGCCTATCTCGAAGTTCGCCAGAATGGTCCCAACGGCGCTTACATGGACTGGGGCCTGGATGGAAAAGACTTGCTCGTGCCTTTTCGGGAACAGACCATCAAAATGAAAGAAGGCCAATCCTATATCGTCTATGCCTACGTAGATGAACAATCTGACCGGCTCGCAGCCACGGCTCGCATCGGTGGTCTACTGGAAGAAAAATCAGAAGGATTGACCGAAGGAGAGGTAGTAGATTTACTCGCCGTCACAACTTCTGATTTAGGTTGGAAAATGATTGTCAACAACGAATACTGGGGCATGCTCTTCTTTTCGGATGTATTTCAACCCATCAAAAGAGGAGATCGTTTTAACGGTTATATTAAGAATGTGCGGGAAGACCAAAAGCTGGATTTGAGTTTGCAAAAATCAGGCTACGAACAAGTGACCGATACCGCAGAATGGCTGGTAACGGTTCTAAAAGAAAATGATGGGTTTTTACCGCTCACGGACAAATCTCCACCGGAAGCTATTTACGAGCGATTAGCGGTCAGCAAAAAGGTTTTTAAAAAGGCGGTAGGAAATTTATATAAAAAAAGAAAGATTTCCCTGGAAGCGGAAGGGATCAGATGGGTGGAAGCATCGTCGTCCGATTAATAAATCGTATCTACGATGATGACAACGGGAGTGTACCCTAAAGTGTGTCAACGCGAAAGCTTTCCTTCAGGCCTGCCTCCCGAATCAGGGAGGAACACAAGGTGCGGGATGCCTGAGCTAATGATAATTAGCGAACCCGTAGGGATGGGAGGCCACACACTTG
>CALLLR010000070.1 GCA_938008185.1 uncultured Saprospiraceae bacterium | reverse complement strand
GTCTTACCGTCTTACCGTCTTACCGTCTTACCGTCTTACCGTCTTACCGTCTTACCGTCTTACCGTCTTACCGTCTTACCGTCTTACCGTCTTACCGTCTTACCGTCTTACCGTCTTACCGTTTAAAAGTATATTAGTACTTCTCTTAGCTTTGTTAGCTTCAATATCAGTTTATGGTTTTCAACCTGATCCCTGTGCTGTTGAATTACCAGATTTGGTGATTTCTACATCAGATGTATGGACCTCTCCAAATTCGTATAACCGAAATATTAGGGTGAAAACTGGTATAACACTAAAAATTAATACCGAGATTAAGATGGGTAATGGGAAATATATTGAAGTAGAAAGGGGGGCTAAATTAGTTATTAATGGTGGAAAGCTTACAAGGATGTGTGATGATTATTGGCAGGGAATATATGTACATGGCAACGCAGGAAAAGAACAACCTGATCCAAATTCTACTCAACCTTTGGCCCTAGATGACGCAGGAGTTGTCCAAATAAATGGTTCTACAATAGAATATGCGGTAGCAGGGGTTTATACTTACGGAAAATCAATACCTTCTGAACAAAAATCAAAATATCATGGAGGCGTAATTTTTGCCGAGAATAGTCACTTTTTAAATAATATAGTAGGGGTTAGGTTTGAAGATTATAAATTCGGCGATGTTAATGAAAATAATAATAAGAGTAATTTTTCATATACTACCTTTGAACAGAACTCAAATGTACTAGATTATCAACATAAAGTTGGCGCTTCTATAGTTGGATGTGAGCGGATAGAATTTGACCACTGCAATTTTATTAATTTATTTGCGGGTATTTTTGGGATAAATTTTGGTGCGTGGATTATCGATGGGAATACTTTTGTTGACAATAATTATGGTGTTGCGCGACTCTCTTTTTCCCCTATTTTTAACCGGTTAGTGATTGGAGAAAAAACTGGTTTTGAAGAAGACAATATTTTTGAACGTAATGGATACGGGGTATTTATAACTGGCGATACCGGACCATTTCAGGCCAGTATTAATCACAATCAATTTTTATGTGGCCGTTTTGGTATCTTTGTTCAGAATGGAGGAAATTGTTATGTGAATAAAAATGAATTCACAGATGTACCATTTTCTATAACGGCAAACAATAGCGGGTATGTATATGCCAGATGTAATAATATCAATAATGAAAATAATAATAATAGTGGAATCGTTGGAGTAGATTTCCTTGGAAATTGTCAAAATTCCCAATTTGTTGGTAATGAGTTTAAACAAACACCAATCAATGTAAGGATCAGTGAAGATGATGGCATTCCAGGACAAGTTAATGGATTGCAAGGAATCTTTAGCTCTCCTGCATTAAGTAGAACTGCTGATAATCAGTTTGGATTTAATGTTGATCACAGAATAGATATTGTTGGGAATACTACCTTTTTTACTTACTTGGTACCGGAGGATGCAGCTTCTACATCGAATTTTTATCCTGAAATAAATTCTTCTGCATATGTAATTCAACCACACAATTCTCCGAGATCAATATGTTTTGACAATTTTAGTCCCAATGACCCAGAGGAAGAACTGAATGATATTCGAGATTTAGTAATTGATGCGGAGGCAAATTTATTGGCGAACCCTGATAGTGAATACTGGAGGTTAGAGCATCTGTCTCTTCTTAACATTCGAGAAATTTTAAAGAATAATTTAATTACAAGATACCTCGGAGAACGAAATTTTATAGCGGCTGAGAATATTTTAATTGGCGAAAATCCAGGACTTGAAAAAAGATGGTTGTACGGTATCTCTGTGGGAAAAAGAGATATTGAGGAGGCTAAAAACAGATTAGAAATGATTGGTACAAACAATATCGAGAATTTATATTTTACTCAAACACAAGAAATTTATTTGGAAACACTTGAGAGTTTTGACCCTTTTGTTTTAACAAATGACCAAAAAAATATTCTAGAGAATATTATAGCAACACAAAATAATTCAAAAGGAATTGCTGAAAGTTTATTATTGGTGTATGATTCAGAAAATCATCAATTATCGGAAATTGATCGTTCGGAATGCGAATGCTCGGCAGAACTGTACGAAAAAGAGCCCTCTTCTAACGATAAAGTTTCTTCAATGATAAAAATATATCCGAATCCAGCTACTAATTTGATAAACATTAACCTGGGAGAGATTAAAAAAAATGCTTCTGTAAAAGTCGAAATTTATGACAGTAGAGGTGTACTTTCTCTTGTTAAATCTTTTCCAGAAAATCTATCATCGCTGAAGATAAATACAGTCGATTTTAACGCAGGTCTATACTTTTTACGGATTTACCAAGGAGATGAATTGATCTCTACGGATAAACTAATACTAATGAAGTAATAAGAAAAATATAATTGAGGTGTGAATTTATCCTATTATCTAAGTGTCAGTAGGGTGATTCATACCTCTATATTAACTACTCATCATGAAAAAAATATTACCCCTTTTTGCAATTCTTTTCTGTTTTACCAGTGCTTCTGCTCAAATCAACTACAGCAATTCCTATGATATCGCCGAATCTGCTGACAATGCCGTGAGCATTTTTAAAAAGGATTCTTTGATCTTTACAGTTAGTTTAGGTCTTTGTGGACTAATTAACTCCTTTCGTAGTTGCACAGGAATCCTTTGTACTAATCTAGCCGGAGAAGAGCAATGGAGAATCGCGATAGATAGTGCATCTCTTACTAGTGCAAATGCGGTTATGATAACCGATGATTATTTATATTTGGCCTTGCAATCTCAAGGTGTAACTTACCAAGGACCTCAAATTTTTAAAGTAGATTTTTTTGGTAATTTAATTGATTCGGCGGATATCCTTGAAGAAGATGATTTTAAGGTGTACGGTCTTCATAAGGTTGAAAATGGCTTTAAATTATACGTGGGTAAGGCTGATGAAGCCCCCGAAATTTATGGTGCCTTAGTCTATCTGAATGAAGACTACGAACAAGCGTCTTTACAACGTTATACTTTTGAAGGTATGCTCGAATTTATACCTGTTACGATGGTGGAATTAGGTGATGAGGGTAGCAATATCATTATTGTCTATGTAGGAATGGACGAGTTATATAGAACGATGATGATCAGACTTGATACGGCTGGAAATGTACTTTGGACTTATCCAATGTTGGGAGAGAATACGCCCACTTCAAATAATATTAAAATTTCACATATACCCGATCAAGGGTTTTATGTAAATTTTGAGGTGGGGGATATGTGGGATTTTGAAAATCCCCCTAAAGCCAAATTTGCAAAATTCTCTGAAGACGGTAATCTGGCTTGGAGTAGAGAGCTGAATTTTAATCTTGAAGAGAGAGGTATTCGAACTTCATTTTTAACGAGTAATCAAGAAATTGTTGGGGTTGGTGGAGCATTTGTAGATAGTCTTCCTGGGCTTCATGGATATATTAATCGACATGATTTAGAAGGAAACTTATTATGGGAACGGATCATAGTTGAGACAGCGTTTAGTACCAATTTTTTTAATTTTGTAAATGGAGGGATAGAATTAGACAATAATGATTTGATATTTTGTGGATATCTTACTGACGATAGCAGCGGTACTCCTGGCCTTAGAACCAACACCTGGCTAGTCCGAACCACCCCCGACGGCTGCCTGGATGTAGACGACTGCGACAACCTCACACCGACGGAAGAGGTAGCACTACTGGAACAAAAAGACTTTATCCTTTATCCCAATCCTGCCGATGCTTATATTACGGTAGATGCAGAGAACTTCCTCAATCAGGACGAATGGGATATCCGGATTTTCAATGCGAGTGGTCAGCTGGAAGTTGAAGTACAAGTAAGTGCATTTCCACATCAAATAAATACCCAAAATTTAGCAGCCGGATTTTATTTTTTGGAATTAAAGAATAAAAAAGGGGGGCGGAAGATGCTTAAGTTTGTACGGGGGTAACTATCTTGGGATCGTCCCTTTAAGTGTATCTGCGCGCTAGGCTTCCTTTAGGATCGAGGTGAGCGAGGCAAAAAGACACACTTAACAGAACACCCTCACTATCTTATCCGTAGTTCAGTTGAATACGTTCTATTAGACATTATTTTAAATAAATTTATTATGAAAATATTGCTAATCATTCTTTCTTTTCTTATTTTTTGTATCCCCGCTTCCTCCCAAACCACCTACAGTAATTCCTACGATATTGCAGAGTCCTCTGATAACGCTTTTCGAATCTTTAAAAAGGATTCTTTGATGTTTACAGTTAGTTTAAGTGTTTGTGGAATTGCACAATCTAATATTAGTTGTACTGGAATTCTCTGTACCAACCTTGCTGGCGAAGAGCAGTGGAGAACGGTCATTGACAGTAGTTACTGGATAAATGAGAATGCGGTTACCATCACGGAAGATTTTTTGTATTTGGCTTTGCAGTCCCGATCACAAGCTTATCAAGGACCTCAGATTCATAAGGTAGCTTTTTCGGGTGATGTGATCGAATCGGCGAATATTATTGAGGAAGACAACTTTCGGGTGTCTAGTCTTCACAAGGTAGAAGATGGGTTTAAATTATACGCAGGTAACGACGGTGAAAATATCGAAATTTATGGCGCTATGATCTACTTAAATGAAGACTACGAACAAGTTTCTTTTCATCGGTATACGCCTATGGATATGACATTTATACTTCCCGTTACAGAAGTAGAATTAGGGGATGCGGGTAGCAACGTTATTATTAGATATATCGGTACCGATGAACTGGCTCGAACGACCATGATCCGATTGGATACCGTAGGAAACGTACTTTGGACCTATCCCATGCTGGATGAGAATACGCCTATTTCCAGTAATATTGACATATTCTACGTGCCCGACGATGGATTTTATGTGACTTTCGTTACGGGAGATCCACTGGATCCTTTCAATCCATTCTTTATAAAATACAAACTGGCAAAATTTTCGGACAGCGGAAATCTGATCTGGAGTCGAAATGTCAACCAAATACTAAACGTTGGAATATTTAATACCTTTATGACGGCTGATCAGCAGATCGTAGGAGCGGGTTTAATTGAGACGGATACGGTTGGCCCCTTACAAGGATATCTGACGCGTTTTGACTTGGATGGAAATGTGCTTTGGGAACGAATCATTTTTGAAGAAGAATTTAGTAATAGCGGGTTTTATTTAAATCATTTAAATAATGGGTTAGAACTAGATAATGGTGATTTATTGTTTTGTGGTTCAGTCAACGATGAAAACAGCGGGACTCCGGGTTTGATCAACAACACCTGGCTAGTCCGAACCACCGCAGACGGCTGCCTGGACATTGACGACTGCGACAACCTCACACCGACGGAAGAGGTAGCACTACTGGAACAAAAAGATTTTATCCTTTATCCCAATCCTGCCGGGAATTATATTACAGTAGATGCGGAGAACTTCCTCAATCAGGACGAATGGGATATCCTTATTTTTAATGCGAGCGGTCAGCTGGAAAGTGAAGTACAGGTAAATGCATTTCCACACCAAATAAATACTCAAAGTTTAGCAGCCGGATTTTATTTTATGAAATTAAGGAGTAAAAAAGGGTTGCGGAAGATGCTTAAGTTTGTACGGGGGTAGAAGCAGGGTTTATTTATTGTTTGAAGATAGCTGATTATTTATAGAGACTTAAATAACTGCTAAACATCCACAAAAACAATCTGCTCCTCCGTCAAAATCGGCTGTCGTAAATATTTCAGTAACAACTGCACCACGGCCAGCGTATCTTTTTCACAATATCGCGCAATTCGGTCCAGATCTTTTTCTTCCCAATAAACGCGGCCCACCTCGCTGCCATCGATATCATCCTTGGGCGAAGGAAAACCAAAACAAGCGGCCAATAATTTTAACGAAGTATAATTTTTATAATCTCCGAATTTCCACATCTCTAAAGTATCCAGCAGATGTTTGGTCTCCCACGGTTTTTTACCCGAGATGTCCAGCGTCCGCGGCAGCTCAATCTGGTTGATCAGCATCCGGCGACACATATAAGGTACATCAAATTCCCGGAGATTATGTCCACAGAAAAAATGCTGGTTGGGATTATTATAATATTGATGGACCATTTTGGCAAAATCACGGAGCAGTTCCGCCTCGTCGTCACTGGCAAATGACTTGAGGCGAACGCCAAGTTGACCTTTGGTACGGGTAACAATCCCGACCGAAATACAGATGATTTTACCAAACTCAGCGTAAATTCCCGCTTTTTCGGGATAAGCGGCTACCGCTTGCTCTTCCGTGACCGGTTCGTCGTACTGACGGAGTACCTGACGGGTTTTTAATTTCCACAATCCTTGAAATGTTTCGTTCAGATGATCGTAGGTAGCATGTTCGGAGACGGTTTCGATGTCGAGAAAGAGAACTTTGGTGAGGTCGAGGTTGTTGTACATAGTATTTGGCTGTTAGCTGTTGGATATTTGCCTTCTTCTAGCGCAAAGATGCGATGAAAGATCACCAACAGGGTCAGTTATTTTAAATAATTGGCTTTTCTCTAACCTGATATTACGATTGGAAGCGCCGATAGCCGATAGCTAGGGAGTTCAATCTACTCAGCAAGTGTGAAAAATTCCTTCTGTGAAATTTGATGATTAAATTTCGATTTTGTGAAAACTTCTTCTTGCCAAAATTTTATTGATGAACGAAAGTTTTCTCGCTTTGATAAGACCTCCGACCTTGAGCTTTTTTCCATTCGGTGCCTTAATAAAATGTCTTAAACCGAATACTGTATGAGCTAAA
>CALLLR010000069.1 GCA_938008185.1 uncultured Saprospiraceae bacterium | reverse complement strand
GTTTATGGAGGCAGTAATTTTACAGCTGATCAAGGCAGAAAATCCGGAGTTATGCCGTAGCATAATGAGGAATTTTCTAACGCAGAGCAGATTTAAAATTACCAGTCCATATGCTCAATTAATTTATGCCTGAGGCACTAGGTAAATTAACGAGTGAATCAGACGTAGTAATCCAATAAAAAATTCAAGTTGCTGAAAATACTATGTAGTATTCGTTTGGAAGAAATTAAATGGTAGTGTTATGAACACTTTTTAGAAGGGAAATTTAGCGCACAAAAGCAGCACTTTCATTTTCCTTTGGTTTTTTGTTTAAAAATTTTACATTGTAAATATATAATGTATTTATTACTCTACCAAATTTTTATCTAAAAAAAACAGTTTATCCCCCAAAATGGTTAGGAGGTTGGTTAAGTTTTTAGGGCAAATAATTTTCCGCTATTAAATAGAAAGGGACTGTACAGCCAAGTGTGTCATTTGGCATCCCGCACCTTGTGTTCCTCCCTGATTCGGGAGGCAGGCCTGAAGGAAAGCTTCCACGCTGACACACTTTATGGGACACTCCCAATAGAAATAAGGAATGTTTTGGTTAAGTATCTAACAAATCCGGTCTTCGTTTTTCCGTTATCTCATAAGACTTTTCCTGTCGCCATTCCTGTATTTTTCGGTCGTGACCGGAAAGCAATACGTCAGGGACGGCCCTGCCTAAAATTTCGGCGGGTCGGGTATAGACGGGGGGAGCGAGAATCCCATCCTGAAAGGAATCAAAAAGAGCAGAGGTTTCATCATTGAGTACACCGGGCAACAGGCGGCCAATACTATCTACTAAAACTGCGGCGGCCAACTCTCCACCCGAAAGCACATAATCACCGATGGAAATTTCGAGGGTTACGTAATGGTCACGAATCCGTTGATCAATACCTTTATAGTGACCACAGATAAGCAATAGATTATTATTTAAAGACAAGCGATTAGCCATTCCCTGATCGTAGCGTCCTCCATCGGGTGTGAGGTAAATGATCTCATCGTATTTGGTTTTTAGCATTAAATCCTCAATACATTTGCTGAGTGGTTCGGCCATAAGTACCATCCCCGCACCTCCGCCGTATTGGTAGTCGTCAACCTGTCGGCTTTTACCAAGCCCCCAGTCCCGGAGCTGATGGGTTCTTATTTCAAGATGTCCCTTCTGCTGGGCTCTCTGCATGATAGAGTGCTGAAAGGGCGAGGTTAATAATTCCGGTAACAAGGTGATAATATCGATGGTCATAGCAGATTTTTTTAAAAATACACGGATGTAAAAGTAAGCAAAATAAAAGACCGATACCCGAATTAACGGATACCGGTCGAACTACTTGAGTAAAATTATTTTATCTGATTCGGTGGAATTTACGCACCGCTCTTTTTTGGTTCTGAATAATTTCTACAACGTAGATGTTACTATTAAGATCAGCAATGTTCATCTGCAAACTATTGGCGCCGGCACCGATCTTATTTTGCATAACTCGCTGACCATTAAGGTTGTAAACATTGATAACCGTCAAATCATTTGTTGCGGGTATCTCAACATTTAAGCGTTCAGTGGCTTCACTGACGAAAACTTTTACATTTGGAATCTCCGTTTCTCGATTGGCCGTTAAGGTACATCCAAACGGGCCAACGGGCACACTTCTGGTACATGATTCAACCCCAACATCCGCAAAAGTCATATTATATGGAGTCAGAGAAGTACCGTCCAGCATGATCGTAGCCGGTCCGTTACCATAGTTCAGCGTAGAGATCATGGTATTATTCATCGATACGGTGTAAGATCCACTATTATTATTGGATGCAAAGAAGAACGTCACCGGAACCATTCCATTATTCTGACAATTGCCTACTTCAAATTCTACTTCACCCATCACACATTCGTTCGTACAGTCGTAGGCAGCAACCGTAGTGAAATTACTACAGGCACTGTCTTCCAAATCAATCATAACAAATTCGTAAATTCTGTTACCGTCGCCTTCGAAAGGTCCCAGCATGATTGGCAAATCATCGTAACCAAAATTACCGTAGTTGGCACCATTTCCAGAAATCTGAAATCCAGCATTGCCAGGATTAATAAATGCGGCGTCCAGCATGACCATAAACATCCCTTCGTTACAATCCATCCGTTCTGAACTTACTTCGGATATATTACAAAGTGAAATGGAACAATCTGTTTCTGTGTAAGATAATGTCTGGCAGCAATCAGGATTTTCGTTATCACAAACCGTGATGGATTGTTGCAGATCATCGGTATTGGCGACGTTATTAATCGTCAGCGGCAGATTACCATAACTAATGGGGCCGATCACCGTACCACCCAGCGTAATGGTAAAATTACTGCCAGCGTTGGCATGCGTAAAATCAACTGAGAGACTATAGGTATCTTCGCCCGTGCACTCCATAACCTCTACCTCCAAACCAGTGATAGAACAATCCGGAACTACCGAACAATTTATGGTTTCAAAATTACCCTCAATGTTACAATCGGGAAATTCACTATCAGTTATCTCAATAATAGCGGTACCATTTCCGAAAGTAGGAATATCATTCAGGATAAGTGGTAACATATTGTATCCGTATTGTCCATGTATATTATTATTAATTCGAACTACAAATGCACCTGAGTTTATTTCAGAATAATCAAAGTCCACGATAATAGACTGTAGGTTGTCACCAGTACATTCACCGGTGGTTATTGCCAGATTAGTAAATTCACAAACAGGAATTGGCTCGCACTGTGGTGCGGTAATAGACATACTGTTGGTACAGTCTGGTATTTGACTATCTTGCGCAGAAATTTGATAAATAGTATTTCCATCACCTGCGTACGGACCTACCATAACTGGAAAATCACCAGGATCATATTGTTCAACTATTTGACCATTTACAAAAATAGTAATTGGGTTGTCCAGGGTAGTTCCGGAAAGATCTACCTGAATCATAAACTGATCATTCGGATTACAAGCCATGGGCGTTACTACGAATTCGTCGATAGCGCAAGGAGGTCGACAATCCAGTCTTTGGAACGAAGCTTCCAGTGTACAATCCGGATCACTGGCATCAGCAACCGTTAAAATACTGTTTTGAGCGCCATTACTTGGCAAATTATTTAATGTTAGTGGAAAATTGTCCTCGGGATAACTGCCGATCGTCATACCATCAATTTTTACAATAAACTGATTGGACGGAGAAGAGGTCCTGTTGAAGTTTATGATGGCGCCGTACTCGTTGATACCCATACATTGGGTAGTCGTCACGGTAAGGTCACTGATGACACAAGGATCGATTACTTCGCATAAAACAGGCCCAACGGTAGCTCCGTTAAAGCAAGTTTCAAAATTTTCGGTATCAAAAATATCAATTTGGTAACCAGTGATTCCGTCACCAATCAGTGGACCTATGGTTATTGGAAAATTACTGGTTGGATAAATTACATCTCCGTATTCTTCATTGTTTACTGTTACGTACATCTCATTACTCAAACCACTACCTTGTAAACCAACGATTATGTTAAACATTCCATTGTCACATTCCTCCACTTGCGTAGTCACTGCTGAGATATTACAGCCCAGTGGTGGTGCACATTCAAACCCGACAAAGGTCTTACCAAGACAACAGCCAGCATCATTCACATCACAAACGAGCACATTATGATTGACCGGTCCGTCGCCCGAAAGGTTTAACTGGATCGGGAATTCAGAATAAGGGAAAATTCCCTGGCTTTGCCCGTTAACTGTTACCTCAAAATTTTCTGAGGGAGAAGCGTTTCTGTCAAAGTCAATATCGGCTCTAAAGAGATAATCTCCGACACATTCTGTGGCTACGGCCGTTAAATTACTTATATCACAAGCTACTATACAATTAATGGGGTCCAATTGAAAATTATTTGAACAGGTTGGATCATTAGCATCACTTACCTCAACCACGTAGGCCGTACCATCTCCGTTAAAAGGACCAACGGTAAAAGGTGCCTGACTGGCCAGGAATGGCCCAAAGTTCGAATTACCAACCGTTACATTAAAAGAACCACTAGTATTCAGACCATTATAATCTACCAACAAATTAAATTCACCAATTGATTCATTGCAGGGTTGTTGGTCAACTAGTACATGAGTAATCGTACAAGCAGGCTCGACTCCCTGGGTAAAACAGACATCATCCAGTAAAAGGTAGACGCCACCAACCATCAAGGAATAAATCGGTCCGGAGAAACTTACGGTTCCCATTTGTCCGGCCGCTCCCGCAGTTTCATCATCCACCGTCATCGTAACGTAGGTGGCTATTTGACTAGGAAGTTCACTAAAAGAACGGGCAATTTTGACGGGTTCACCGTTGATTGAAAGATTGATATCTCCCTGCCAGTCGAGAAAAGAGAAGGTAACATTATCTGCTACCGGAAAATTTTGGGTAAAGTCGATTTCTGTTGACGCCTCTAAAAGCCGGATAGATTGTCCTTCGCTAATGGTAAATGAACCAGAAAGAAACTGGTTGCCCGCATCAACGAACACGTTATTTCGGATAGAGCCATCACTATAATAAAATGGCGCCAGACCTAACGTTGCTCCACTTTCACTGTGATAAGCCGTACCAAAGGGATAACCATCATTCGTTGCATAGGTTCCAGTAGGAAGATTTGAAAATCCTACACAGTTTTGTCCTTGCAGGAATTGGGAACATAATAATGTTAACACAAACAGGAGTTTGTGCTGGTAAAATTTCACTCTCATAGTAGTATTAAATTAGGGTGATCAATATAAATATACCATGATGTTTTGCAAAAACGGGGCCAGAGCAGCAGTAAATACTTTATCATTTATTTAACGTTACTTTTTAAATTATTTTAGTCTGAATAGTTGGAAAAAGACTTAACTTTGTTGAAGTATTTATTTTATAATAAATTGATAATCAGTACTTTAAATAAAAACCTATTATTATGAAAAATTTTATATTTTTAACCTTTGCGCTATTTTTTTCGTTGGGTAGCAGCTTTGCTCAGGACGATCTTTCGAACTATTCTTTTAATCCACAACTTAAAGAAATGGATCGCTTGATGAGTAAGGGCCAAAAAAACAGTTATTCTATAATTATTGATGGCCTCAGCAAAAAGGATATTGATAAAGCCTGGAATAAATATTTGAAAGATCACGATTCCAAATCAAAGTGGAATAAAAGCACAAAAGAGTACTTAGCGGATAACGCAAAAATTGAAGAAATTAGTGACAATACCATTGACGTGTATTCTCAGTTAATCGAATCTGGTAAGAGGGTAGAGTTAATCGTTTGGATGGATTTGGGTGGTGCCTTTTTATCCACTTACGATCATCCTGAGAAAGCGAAGTACGGGGAGGCATTTATCATTAAATTTGCTACGGAGATGGAGAAAAAGCGCGTAGATGATTTTCGTAAACAACAGGAGGATAAGCTGGGTGACTTACAAGGTAATTTAAAGGATATGAAAAAAGATCAAGTGAAACTGGAGGATGATATCAAGGATTACGAAAAAAAGATTGAGGAAGCTCGAGGGAAGATAGCTGAGAATGTCGCTAACCAGGCTAAAAAGGAGGCGGAGATCAAAGCACAAGAGAATTATGTGGATAAGGTGAAAATGATCAAGACTGGTTTAGAAAACTAATTTAGAATTATAATTGTTTAAATCGTTATTATAAGGTGCTGTCCATTAGGATGGCACTTTTTTTTGAAGAGTGAGAATGGCTGGTACCGGATTTCATTTTTAGAACTTTGGTTGTACGGAAAATATATTACCTTGCTTTGAAAGAAAGATCATATGATTAAAATTGGTTTACTTTCTGATACCCACAGTGTTTTGGAAGATCAGATATTAAAAGATTTCTCGGAATGTGATGAAATCTGGCACGCTGGGGATATTGGGAGTATGGAAGTATTGGAAAGACTCGAAGCTTTTCGACCCGTGAGGGCGGTTTATGGAAATATTGACGATGCTACCATGCGACGTACTTGTCCGCTCAATCAGCGTTTTACCGTAGAAGGACTGGATGTATTTATGACGCATATTGGCGGCTATCCGGGAAGATATACGGCAAGGGTCTGGGATATTATTCGCGAAAATCCACCACAATTGTATATCTGTGGTCATTCTCATATTTTAAAAATTGTGCCCGACCGAAAAAATAATTTACTGCACATAAATCCGGGTGCTTGTGGGACTCATGGGTTTCACCGGGAAAAAACCATCGTCCGTTTCGGAATTGAAGCTGGAAAAATCAAGGATCTGGAAGTAATCAATTTAGGCAAGCGTGGCGCAATTAAGGGACTCTGATTAAATTAATTTTAAAAAGTCAAAACGGACAGTTATTTATTTCGTGTCCCTAAGTAGGTCGTAAACCTTTATATTTTATTCTTTAATAGCCCCTAAAATTTAAGTATTTTTATCCCGGCCAAAACAGGTGGATTTATGAAACTACGAATTTTAGGAAATAGTATCCGTTTGAGACTTACCCAAACAGAAGTTAGCAATTTGGCTCTAATTGGCAAGATCAGGGAGACCACTCAATTCGGACCGGATAATTTTTTAGAATATGAACTAATTATGACCAGGGAGTCTGCCTTAGTGGTTAATTTTCAGCAAGGAAAAATTTCGGTCATTTTACCAGAAATCATAGGTAAACCCTGGACAAAGGGATCCGAAATTAGTTTGCATAGGTTTATCCGTATTGGCGGAGAAAGTGAGTTGTCTGTTTTGATTGAAAAAGATTTTAAATGCAAAACGCAAAGAGCAGGAGAGAACGAAGATGATATGTTTCCTAATCCGGATTGTTAACACTTTACCATGCCTCAAGGCAATAGCAACCTATAAAGTATTTTTTCGTATAATAGACTTTATTCCAAAATAGATTCAGCATAAATTCTAATAATGATCATTAGCTGAATCTATTTTAGAACTGTAGTGACCTTAAAAAAAATTGACTAAATAGATCCATGAAACTGGAACGTCTTTTTCCCCTGTATGCCAATTTAAAAAAATATGAATCGCATAATTGGCGACAGGATATTTTGGCTGGTATCACCGTTTCGGTAATCATCATTCCGCAGGGAATGGCCTACGCTTTATTGGCCGGATTACCTCCCATCTACGGATTGTACGGCGGATTGATACCATTAGTTATTTACGGGATTTTTGGTACTTCCGGGCAATTATCCATTGGTCCGGTAGCCATCTCTTCCATTCTGCTTTTTGCGGGTGTTTCTGAAATTGCGGCTCCGCTTAGCAAATATTATATCGAACTGGTTATTCTGGTTGGTTTTTTAGCGGGTGTTTTACAACTTTTATTGGGCATCTTCCGGTTAGGTTTTTTGGTGAATTTTATTTCGCAACCAGTAGTAACCGGATTTACCGCAGCGGCAGCGGTCATTATTTTTATCAGTCAATTAAAAATTGCGTTGGGAATTTCTGTACCTCGCTCCGATAACCTGATTGATACGACCATCTATTTAATGCATCATATTACAGAGCTGGATTGGCTAGCCGTGGTTTTTTGCCTAACCAGCATTGCAATTTTATCTGTTTTAAAGAAAATCAATAAGGCAATTCCCAGATCTTTGATCGTTGTCATTCTTGGCATCCTGGCCGCTTACACTTTAACACATAACAGTTTGGCCGGTCAATTACAGATTGTCGGTGGCATTCCTACGGGACTTCCCGCTTTTGAGATGCCAAGTTTCAGTATTGAAAATATATTACTTTTAATTCCAACCGTACTAACCGTTGGAGTTATGGGAGTGGTAGAATGTATTGGAATTGCGAAAGGAATAAAGCGGGATGATCAGCACTCAAAGGTACGCCCCAACATGGAATTAAGCGCAATTGGCCTATCCAAAATAGCGGGTAGTTTCTTTCAGGCCTTACCTTCATCGGGTAGTTTCTCCCGTTCAGCAATCAACGACGAAGCGGGATCCAAATCCGGGTTGTCTTCGATTACAACCGCGGTGATGGTTGGTTTGACCCTCCTCTTTTTTACCAAACTTTTTTATTATTTGCCAAGTGCGGTGCTGGCGGCCATCATTATTTATGCCATCAAAAATTTGTTTGACATAAAAGAGATGCGAAGTCTCTGGAAATCTCATAAAATTGATTTTTCTATGATGGCGGTTACATTTATTATTACCGTATTTTTTGGTATTGAAAAAGGGGTCGTAGTAGGTGTGATGTTATCGTTGGCGATTTTTATCTATCGTAGCTCGCGTCCACACATGGTACGTCTGGGACGGTTGCCAAATACGGAAGCCTACCGAAATATGGAAAGATTTGAAGATGCCATATGTCCAGAGGATGTATTAATTGTTCGGATTGATAATCAGCTTTTTTACGCAAACGTACTGTTTTTTGAGGAGACCATTCAGAATTATAGTAAAAGCAGACCAGCTCTTCGTCTGGTTATTTTGGATGCTTCCGGAATGCATAATATTGACAGTACGGGAATTCGGGTACTGACACAACTATATCATTATTTTAAAAAGAGAAACATAAGTTTTAATATTTCCGGGGCAATTGGACCAGTGCGAGATATTATCAGCACCTCCGAGTTATTGACTTTAATGGGACAACAATCATTTTTTCTGGAAATCCACGATGCGATGCAATTTTACAGTACGATTGAGAAGGACGAAAATAAGGGATGGTCGGAAGACGCGGTACAGACAAACTTTTAGGCAAAGCAGCAGACTATTAAATACAAATCCTTTGTAACTTAATGGTAATGCAATTTTGTCCTCCACCAAGATTAAATTAATAATTTAAATTCCCTGCGTTAAGTGGATGCAGGAGATTTGTTTTTTTTATATAGAAAATTATTTATTCACTATAAACTCGAACATAATCTATTTCCAGGGTCTGAGGAAAAGAGGTAGCGGCGGTGGGATTTCCGGGCAGGTTTCCACCGACGGCAACATTTAAAAGGAGGTGAAACTCTTGATCAAAAGGATAGGTGGTAGGAAGTACAGTAGAGCGGGTGTTCGGTACACCAACATCGATCCCATCCATCTGGAATTGAATACAGTCTTCGTTCCAAAGAAGGGTAAATACATGGAAATCATCCGCGAAAGTACCTTCTTCCAACTCGATTCCCTGACTGTTAAAACGCCAGAAATCGTGGCCGTAGTGAATCGTTCCGAATACTCGGTCAGGTTCGCTACCTATATTCTCCATAATGTCTATTTCTCCACTTTTTGGCCATCCTCCGTAAACATTATCGGTCGGCAACATCCAGATGGCTGGCCAGAGACCCTGACCAAACGGTAGTTTAGCGCGAACGTCAATGCGTCCGTATTTCCAGTCGCCTTTGTTTTTGGTGACCATTCGGGCCGAAGTATATTGGTATTGTCCTTGGAAAAAAGGAACTTCTCTGATCGCTTTAATCACCAGGTTCCCATCTTCAATAAACGAGTTGTCCGGACGATCCGTATAGTATTGCAATTCATTATTTCCCCAACCACAAAGGTCTTGACTAATTTGGCAGCCGTCTCCCAGGTCATAAGACCATTTGGTGGCATCAATCTCTGTTCCATCAAATTCATCACTCCAAACCAGTTCGTAGCCATCCAGGGATTTGGTCAGACGGCAACCACCTACTTCTTCCACTTTTTTACAACTAGAGGAGAGGATTAAGAGAGCTAAAATGGAAGTAAATATTATTTGCGCAGATAGTTTCATCTTTTGGTGTTTTATGATTTACAAAATAGAGAGAAACGGGTAAACAAATATAGGCATGAAATGTCCTATTATTGAGTTTTTTTATACATCACCACTACATCAGTAATAAATATTATGGCTATTTGTTTACATATAGTATGTTTAATTTCGCTATTTTTTAACATTTGATAATCCAATAACTACATCATCTTCCAAAAACGCTTTATATTTACCCGAAAATCCGATATGAGATATAAAATAGCCTTTGTACTCCTTTTTACCCTTTTTTTCTTCGGAAAAACAAGTGGCCAAGTACTGGATATTGGCTCTCCTTCGGTGACCAATTTCACTAGGCTGGACTACCAGGCAGGCACTCAAAACTGGTTCATAGAACAGGATGAAAGAGGTATTGTCTACTTTGCGAACAATAAAGGATTACTGGAATTTGATGGTACTCACTGGCAGCTTACCCGCTTGCCCAACAGTACGATTGTACGCTCTATTGGTCTGGATGACACGGGCCGGATTTATCTAGGTGGTCAGAATGAATTTGGTTATTTGGAACATCAGGGGGGCGGCGCACCCACGTATACCTCATTATTGGAACTGGTCCCTGCGGAATTTAAAAATTTTGAAGATGTTTGGAAAATTTTTATCCGTTCAGATGGCGTCTATTTTTGCGCTGAAAAAGCCATTTTTCATTTTGCGGACGGACGCTTAACCGTGGTGGAACCTAATAAAACACGGTTTGAAAATTTCTTTCAATCTGGTGATCGAATTTTTGTTCAGGAGCTCGGCTTTGGTTTATCAGAATTGAAAAATAAAATGCTGGTGTTGCTGACAGGTAGTAAGTACTTTCCAAACGAACGCATTATGGCCATCTTAAATCATACAGCAAATGATTTTTTGATCTTTACGTTCTCAAAAGGCTTGTTTTTGATGAATGAAAAAGCCATCGTACCGTGGGAAGCTCCGGTTAATGAATTGTTTAAAAAAGAACAACTCTATTGTGCCATCCGGCTGTCCGATGGAAGATATGCTGTCGGAACCACACAGAACGGTTTGATTATTATAAATCAGGAAGGGAAGGCTGATCTAAAAATTAACAAGGGAACCGGATTGCAGAATAACACTTTGTTGTCAATACTGGAAGATATACAAGGTAATCTCTGGCTGGGGTTAGACAATGGAATTGATTACGCAGAAATTAATTCTCCATTTTCAAGAATAAGAACCGAAGAGGGGATTGAAGGGACTGGCTATGCTTCGATGATCCACGATGATAAATTATATCTCGGGACCAATCAGGGGCTGTTTTATACCCACCTGAAAGATGGAAATACGGGAGAAAAAAAACCAAGATTTCAGCTGGTAGAAAATGGTCTGGGACAAGTATGGAGCTTGTCAAAAATTGATAACAAAATTTTGGTGGGACAGCATCAGGGAGCTGCTTATCTGGATGGCAACGAATTAATACCTTTTTCTGATATCAAAGGAGCCTGGAAATTTATAA
Source organism: uncultured Saprospiraceae bacterium (assembly GCA_938008185.1). Classification (GTDB taxonomy): domain Bacteria; phylum Bacteroidota; class Bacteroidia; order Chitinophagales; family Saprospiraceae; genus JALZUU01. The sequence goes on along the minus strand of CALLLR010000069.1, from coordinate 2,347 downwards.
AATTAAAGTCTCATCCTACCTACGGTATCGAAGGTACCTACTCTGGTTTATATTTATACGAAATTAAGGATGGAGATTGGCAACTAAAAGGAAAAATTGCGGGCTTTGAGGAGTCCGCAAGAATTCTGGAGGAAGACACTTCGGGGAATATTTGGGTAACCCACAATTACAAAGGATTATATAAAATAAAATTAAATAATGATCTGAAATCAGTTAGTGCTGTTACCTTATATTCGGGTGGAAAAGGTTTGCCGGAGGAGTTGATTATCAACGTCGCAAAGGTGCGAAACGAGATGGTCTTTGCGACGCCTCATGGAATCTTTACCTACGATAACACACTGGATACGTTTCAGTTGCATCCCGATTTTCTTGAAATTTTCGGTCCGGACCGAAATTTCCACCGGGTCATTGAAGACGAAGTTGGTAATATCTGGTTTTCGGTAGATAATGAGTTTGGGGTGATCAAAATAGCAGAACAAGGCGTTTTTAATAAATTTGAAATAGAATACTTTAATCAAATTCAAGAGGGACTTGTGGACGGGTTTGAACATGTATACGCAGCGGGTGATCAGCAGGTGTTTATCGGTACCGAGAACGGATTTGCCCGATTTCATCCTTTAGAAAAGAAAAATAAAGCCTTTAAGTTTAATGCGTTGATCCGCAATGTAATTTCTATTACCGAAGGGGATTCAATTATTTATCAGGGAGGAGAGCAAAAAGAAATATTTGATTTTAATTATTGGATGAACGATTTTCGATTTGTTTTTTCGGCGCCTTATTATGAGAAAATGAGTTACCTGAAATTTCGTTATAAGCTGGATGGATTTGAGGAGGAATGGTCGGCCTGGACGCCCAAAACAGAAAAGGAATATACAAATCTTCCTGCGGGAGATTATCGGTTTCAGGTACAAGCACGAAATGCCTACGGACAGCTGAGTGAAGAGGCGGACTTTGATTTTACAATCTCCCCGGCCTGGTACTGGTCGTGGTTGGCCAAAACAATTTATGTAATCTTCAGTCTATTGCTTTTATCCAGTTTATGGAAATATGTCAATAAACGAGAAGAGAAAAAAACCACCGCTTTTAAATTAGAACAGACGGAAAAGTTACTCCGGAAAGAGGCCGAATTTAAAAAGGAAGTAGAAAAATCTGAAGGTGAAATTATTAAACTTCGAAACGAAAAACTCAACACAGATATTAATCATAGAAATAGTCAACTAGCTTCTGCCACCATGCATTTGGTTCAGAAAACAGAAATTCTCAATAAAATTAAAAATGACTTGACCAGTATTGAAAAAGAATCACCGGCAGAAATAAAGAAAAAAATCAAACAAATTACCCGGGCCATCGAATCAGATATCCAATTGGATGATAGCTGGACTCAATTTGAAAACTATTTTGACCAGGTACACGAAAATTTCTTTAAACGGCTCCGCGAAAAATTTCCTAAACTAACACCAAAGGATCAAAAGCTTTGTGCTTACCTGCGAATGAATTTATCAACCAAGGAAATCGCTCCTTTACTTAATATCTCCGTTCGAGGCGTAGAAATTAGTCGCTACCGATTAAGAAAAAAACTCGGAATTGACTCGGAAGTTAATTTAGTGGGATTTGTGATGGAGGTGTAAGGGGGGTTTTCCCTGTTTACGTGTTTGGCTTTCGGTTGGCTTTTTTCCTCTTTTGGCGTGTTTGGCTTTCAGTGGGTGGACGATGGGCTTTTTTTCCTGCTTACGTGTTTGGCTTTCGATAGGCGCTCTTTAAATATTGAGGGTTGGAAATTGGTATTAGTTAGGGGCTCTTCTTTATACTACGGCATTGACTACAATAAGGCTCGTTTTCCTTATCTAGGCGATGCTGCGCGCGGGATTCTCCTTTAGGAGTTAGAGGTGCGCGTAGGCAAAAGGTGGTAGTAGTTTTATCTTGTTTAAGGAGTGGTTCTTCAAAGGGTGAGGGCTGGGATGGGCTTTTTTCCCTTCTATCGTGTTTGGCTTTCGATGGGCTTTTTTCTCTTCTGGTGTGTTTGGCTTTCGGTGGGCGGACGATGGGCTTTTTTCCCTTTTATCGTGTTTGGCTTTCGGTGGGCTTTTTTCCTGCTTACGCGGTTAGTTTTAGATAGGCGCTCTTTAAATATTGAGGGTTGGAAATTGGTATTAGTTAGGGGCTCTTCTTTATACTACGGCATTGACTACAATAAGGCTCGTTTTCTTTTTCTAGGCGATGCTGCGCGCGGGATTCTCCTTTAGGAGTTAGAGGTGCGCGTAGGCAAAAGGTGGTAGTAGTTTTATCTTGTTTAAGGAGTGGTTCTTCAAAGGGTGAGGGCTGGGATGGGCTTTTTTCCCTTCTATCG
>CALLLR010000068.1 GCA_938008185.1 uncultured Saprospiraceae bacterium | reverse complement strand
GACACCTTATGCGGTCTCTTTTTTCATCATACTTCTTTGCTTATCAGTCGGGTAGCTACGGCTATCCTCCTTCTGCGCGCATTGTTTGATAAAAAAATAGTCTCCCCTAAGGTATCCTTTACTTTGATCCCGAGGCACTAGTGCCAAGCTAAAATTATACTGTTCTCGCTCTTTATTAAGCCGTTTTTTTTCGAGGGATGATCATTGTTGATGGAAGCCGTTGGGTTAGTAGAACTATCCATAAAATTTATATTATCAGATGACAAAATAAGTCTTTGCTGATCCATTAATCTTAGTTGATAGCAATCCCTGGTTTTTACAATTTCTCCAATTTGCTCCATTGGAGTGGGACCATAGAATAAGTAAAAGATAGCTGCAAAGAAGATGATAAAGGGGATAATTCGATACATAGTGTTGAAATTAGCTAGTTAATATTATAGTATTATAGTATAATAGTCTTCGTATCAATGTTTTCTGGAACCTGATCCTTGATAGAGTTAGATGTTAACCCCCATTTTATTGATCTAATCGGTATAATTGATATTTTTCGATGGTATTAATCAATTTCTGGTGATACCGTTTATCGGTAGCGTACCCTGCTTTTTTTAGCCCCACTGCCCATTTTTTATAGTCTTTTTTATAGTCTTTCAAATGTGCATATCTACCGTTACTAATCAATCGGCTATGTGCTCTCCAGCTATCCATAGGCGTTTTATAAATTCTGAAAAAATCCTTATGGTGATCATCGGTAGCGTTAGAACAATGTCCCTTTTTACAATTCCTACTAAAACATTTCATTCCAAAAAAGTTATTATTATTCTCTGCCAACCTACTGGTTCCGGCTCGACTTTCGATCAACGCCTGCGCCATTTTTATGCTAGCGGGTATGCCAAATTTTTTCATTTCCTTCTGGGCTAATTCAGCGTGTGCCCGAATAAATTTCTTAGCCCTCCTATCCTGTAAATCATCGACTGCCAAAGGCGCATAAGGATTACTTATCGAAAGAGATTGTGACAAATTGCTTTCTTTTTCTGCTTCTCGGTCATCTGCAAAAACAGAGAGGGGAGAAGCCAAGGCAAAATTCAGTTGAAAATCTTTCTTTAGCATAATAAATGCGACCATCGATAAAACACCAATCTTAAACCACGGTAAATCTTTTTTGAATACTTTCGTTTTTAATAAATGAATCATTCGGTCATTCAAATCTCTTAGAGGCCCTTGCAAGGTCATCCACATTTTTTGAATTACCATAAAGAATAGCGGTAACAAATCACCAAAAGTTACTTCTGCCTCTTTCGAATTCTCTGTACTTCTCATCCGATCATCCTGCAGCGAACTCATTCCTTTATTTCTGGTATCAATAATGATCAAAGGCACCTCTCGTTTTGGATTTCTCATGGTTAAGTATTTTGTAAGTCGTTAATCATGTTGATAGGACAAATATAAAACAAATAGTTAGTTAAAACAAAATATTTTAAAACATTTTATTTTTTACATGTTGTAAATATTATCATACTTTTGGATAATGCGTTGAAAAAGAACGGATTAGGTAAAATGGTGCGAACGAAAAATTATTTTGATTTTGAAAGATGCTGGTATCGTTTTTGTCTATTTAGTACTATCACTCCTCTTAGCTCGACTTTAGCCAAACTTAGCTATCGGCTTTTAGCATTTGGGCTAATAGCTTCCCTAAAATGTGAATAGACTTAGTTATTTTTATCACGGTCGTTGAATAGACCTGACAATCAATAAAGTTGTACCATATTCACGAATAAAGGGAAGCCAATGGCTAAAGTCGAGCTTAGATACGTTATTGAAATTCTAACGTTGTTATTATAATGTTTACATTAATCACTAAAAATTGAGTTAATTATGAAGTCTAAGTTCTTAGGAGCAATCCTTATGGTCATTTTTGTCATTGCCGGTACCTCTTGTAAATCAGGAAAGAGTTGTAAAGGTGGTGGCTGGTACGGAAATCGTAATCTTGGCTACGAAGCTACCACTGATCAGCAACCAACAATTAATAAAAAGGACACCGAATGCCTATTGAGTATTGAAACTTGTGCGACGGCTAATCCATAAATAAAAATTATCTCAGGTAGATCTGAGCGTTTGAAACAGATTCGCCTGCCTCGAAAATATAATTTAAAGATATTTTATCCGTATTTTCAACTATTTCCAAGAGAGAGTCTTCGTGACTTTCTCTTTTTTTTGGTGTAACCCGTTTTCGTATTTGGAGTTGTTGGCCAACTTCTTTACTTTCGCAGGAAACAAACCAACTATGCAACTATTAAAAGATAAAATTGCCCTGATCACCGGAGGAAGTCGGGGAATCGGAGCAGCCATCGTCCGTAAATTTGCCGCTAATGGAGCAACCGTGGCCTTTACCTACCACTCTTCTTCCGCCGCTGCGGATGCGATCGTCAACGAATTGACCGCTCAGGGTGCGACCGTCAAAGCGTACCAATCCGACGCTGGTTCGTACGAGCAGGCGGAACAGCTGGTCAAAGACGTTACCGAGGATTTTGGCCGGGTCGATATTTTAGTTAACAACGCCGGAATCACGCGGGATAATTTGATGTTGCGGATGAACGAATCCCAGTGGGACGAAGTGATTCATACCAACCTAAAATCTGTTTTTAATTTAACCAAACATGTTTTACGGCCGATGCTGAAAAATCGAAGTGGTTCGATCATTAATATGAGCTCGGTAGTGGGTGATTTTGGGAATGCCGGACAGGCTAATTACGCAGCTTCCAAAGCAGGAATTTTTGGATTCACCAAATCTATTGCCAAAGAGGTGGGCTCGCGTAGCATTCGTTGTAATGCAATTGCGCCGGGATTTATTGCGACCGAAATGACGGATAATCTGGATGAACAAACCAAAGAAAAGTTTCTCAGCGGTATTCCGCTCAAGCGATACGGTAATCCGAAGGAGGTCGCAGATGCCTGCTTATTCTTAGCATCTGATTTGTCTACTTACATTTCTGGACAAACGATCAGCGTTTGTGGAGCATTGAATTGCTAAAATTTGCTGGTTAGCTAGTTGGCATTTAGCCAGTTGGCCCTCTTCTTACGTAAAAAGAGGGCCAACTGGCCAACTGGCTAACCAGCCAACTGGCTAACCAGCCAACTGGCAACCTTCTAGATAATCAACATCGCATCGCCATAACTAAAGAAACGGTACTTTTCTTTAATCGCCTGTTGGTAGGCATCCATGATTAAGTCATACCCACCGAAAGCACAAACCATGATCAGCAAGCTGGACTTAGAAAGATGCATATTCGTAATCATCGAATTGGCAATACTAAATTCGTAAGGAGGGAAGATAAAACGGTTGGTCCAGCCGTCCGAGGCTTTTAGCATACCGTCCGCAGAAACCGCTGATTCAATGCTGCGCATAGAGGTAGTTCCGACTGAACAAATCTTTTTAGTTTTCTTTCGCTTCGCTCGGTTGACGGTTTCGGCGGCAGTTTCATCTATTTTAAAATATTCCGCATCCATCTTATGCTTACTCAAATCTTCCACGTCGATACTTCTGAAAGTACCTAATCCAATGTGCAAGGTTAGTTCCGCAAAATCGACGCCTTTGATTTCCAGTCGCTTTAATAACTCGCGACTAAAATGCAAACCGGCAGTCGGTGCGGCGACGGCTCCCATTTCTTTGGCATAAAGGGTCTGGTAACGTTCCCGATCAATCGCTTCGGCTTCCCGATCAATATATTTGGGTAGTGGTGTATTACCTAAAAATCCCAGCATTTCCTGAAATTCTTCTTCTGTCCCATCGTGCAGGAAACGAATGGTACGACCACGTGAAGTCGTATTATCTACTACCTCCGCTACTAAAAGGTCGTTTTCGTTTTCATCACTAAAATATAATTTATTACCAACCCGGATTTTACGAGCAGGGTCGACCAATACATCCCAAAGGCGAGACTCGTGATTCAGTTCCCGAAGTAGAAAAACCTCAATTTTGGCACCCGTCTTTTCTTTACGGCCGTATAGTCGCGCAGGAAAAACTTTGGTATTATTAAAAATCATACAATCTTCATCGTCAAAATAATCCAGGACGTCTTTGAATATCTTATGTTCAATTTTTCCGGTTTCACGGTGGACCACCATTAATCGTGATTCATCCCGTTGCTCAGACGGATATTTAGCAATAAGTTCTTCTGGTAATTCGAATTTAAATTGAGATAATTTAGTACGCATATATTATTTTTTAACTGGAAAAGATGACAAAGATAAGTTTTTTCGGGCGAAGTGACCAAACTCCCCAAATTCAATTGATCCTTATTTTTGGTAAAAAGAGCGATCTATCGTCAAAACTGTAAAATCTGTCGAATTCTTATGGTAGATTGCTTAAAATAAGGTAGCTTGGGGCATTACTTTATTATAACGCAACTATGCTCTTTAAGATCATTTCTGAAAGTATTTCTCAGGCTTTCCAGCAATTAGCGGGGAATAAGCTACGTAGTTTTTTATCTCTTTTGGGAATTAGCATTGGTATCTTTTGTATCATCGGTGTCCAAACGGCCGTAGATTCGCTTGAAGATAATATCAAAGGGAGTTTTAATAAGTTGGGGAGTGATGTGGTTTATGTTTCCAAATTTTCCTGGGCTGAAGATCCTGGGGCAAACTATTCTAAATTATTACGTCGCCCTAGTCCAGATTATAAGGATTACCGAAAACTAAAGAAAAGTTTGCAATCCGCCGAAGGAGTATGTCTTGAAGTACGTTTAGGCTTTAAGACATTACAATATAAATCTAATAGTGTGGATAATTGTGAAGTGTGGGTGGCAACCGAAGATTATAATAAAGTATTTAGCCCTGAGATTGAGAAAGGACGATATTTTTCCATCAATGAATTTAAATACGGCGGAGACAATGTGGTCATCGGCTACAACATCGCACAGCAACTTTTTGGTAATATTGAACCGATTGGTAAAAGGGTGAAATTATTAGGACGAAAACTGACGATTATTGGGGTCATTGCCGAATCAGGAGAGAGTCTCATAGGAATTATGGATTATGATGACAGGGTTCTCTTGACCTACGAAAACGCCAGAAAATTTGCTAACTTAAAATCAACCAGTGCTTTTGGTAATTCAACGCTTTGTGTCAAAGCTCGTGAAGGAATTGATAATACCCAACTCAAAGATGAAATTACTGGCGTGCTTCGCGCCCACCGTCAACTCAAACCTAAAGAAGAAGACGATTTTGCCATGAATGAACTTTCTATTTTGACAACTGCATCCGAAGGTTTTTTTAGTGTACTTAATACGATTGGTCTGGTAATCGGTGGATTTGCTATCCTGGTAGGGATGTTTAGTGTGGCAAATATTATGTTTGTTTCTGTAAAAGAAAGAACCAATATTATTGGAATTAAAAAAGCCCTGGGAGCCAAGCGTTTTGTCATTCTTTTAGAATTTTTGATCGAAGCGATCCTGCTCTGTCTCCTCGGCGGATTGATTGGCTTAGGTTTCGTTTTTTTAATTGTAACAGGATTAGATGCGGCAGATTTCTTTGCGTATGAAATCTATCTTTCCAGAGGAAACGTGCTTTCCGGATTAATTTGGTCTACTGTTATTGGAATTCTGGCAGGTGTAATTCCCGCTTTGCAAGCTTCGGGGATGGATCCCGTGGAGGCCATTCGGAGTAAAGGATAAAACAATTACAATGGCAAATTTACCAACAATTTAGAAAGCCATAGCCCTGAATAATGTTAGAAATATAAATAAATAATTCACTTTTAAAGTTTATGCTTTTGAAGGTATACACGCTAGAGGTTTCTGCGTCCTTGCGAGAAAATTACACAGACACACCGTTTATCATATCTGTTTTATCTGAAATTTGATTTAACTATTTTCTCTTTCTACAGTCCAATCCCAAAGCCGACTGTCCTCTCATATCCCTAAAACGAATCTTCTATGAAATATCTCCCGCTGTTGTTAATGGTTTGTCTTTCGCTTGTCGCTTGTGAAATGCTTCGCCCCGTTGGCCAAACGACTACGGATGATGATCCACCCGTAATCGAAACGCCCACTACAGATGACGATCCCACAGTAGAACCATCTGCTGATATTGATCCTGATCCTCCTGTCACTAATTATCCACCAGGAAATGCCGTGGTAAGGGAATGGATTCATCGCCCCTTACATCCCGATAATTTTCAAAGTGTACAGTTTAAAATCAATGCGGTCGAACCGGCTGGTACGGATAAAGTAGTACTCTCCATTTACGAATACGAATGGTACCGAAATAACGAGGGACTGCCTTCCAAACGAAAACGTGCCGGCGGAAAATGGGGCGAAGCCAAAGAATGGACCTTTACCGAACCCATAAAAAATATAAACTTAGCCTACACGTATCCAAATGGATTTCCGGCGGGAACCAACGTTGAGTATGTTTTTCAGATTTATAGTGTAAACGGAAAGAAAACAGAAAAACTCGCGCTCTTTGACGCTGGAGATTCGCGTTGGCCCAACGATAAAATTATGCTGTATGCTACTTCGCGTCACGTGCTTGGCCAATCCATTAATTTATGTTTTGTACCGGATACTGATTTTAATACCAATGGCGATGCTCGCAATTGGCCGGTATTTTTAGGAGACGTGGAAGATTTGATTTACAATGGATACCATAAAAATAATATGGTTAAGAATCACAAAGAAAACTGGGCTTTTTTTTATACCCGGGAAGCTGTGGACGGATTTCAATTGGCACTTGATTATGGAAATCCAGATCGCTTTCCTTCTTTTATGAAAGAAAATATAATTGATGGAATTGATGCTTTTGGATTACTGCATAAAAACGAATACAGCGACGGAGCGTATCTTCTGGGAAATTTACAGTTTCTGGCCCAAAATGTTTTTACCTCCGAATCCTATAATCACGGAACCGCGATTCACGAAACGGGCCATGCTATTTTTAACTTGAGTGACGAATATAACGGTTGTGCCTGTTTTGAATCAGATACCGGATTAGGGCAGAATGTATTTAGTAGCCGTTCGGCCTGTGAAGAATTTAATGATAACAATGGTTTTGGCGATTGTACCCAATTGACGGGCTATAACGGCATGGCCTGGTATATGTCCGAGCGAGATGTTTATTTTCCTACTTTACAAATTTGTCAGGACTTTAATCGTGCGCAAGGCTATGAGTCAGGCAGTTGTATAACGTTTCAGGATCTTGATGGAAAAATCTCTTACCGTTCCAATGCTGGTCTTTGTATCATGCAGGACGACGGAGACGATATTGTACGGGATTTTCAGCAAACTTGTGGTAGTCTGATTGAGGGTTATTACGATCGAATGGAGTATAGCACACTTGCTGTAGCTCCGCAGCCAATTCAGGATAATGCCTATGGTTACGAAAAAGTCGCACTGTTAGCGTTAGAAAACAACCATGGAAACTGGGATATGGAATTGGAAACGGTACGCTACGGTATTCCGGCAAAGGATCGGATTTCGCCGGATGCTTATACGTTGTCGGTCGTCGGTCCCGATGATCAGATGATATTTGCGACTTCTTTGGATCGACCGACCCG
>CALLLR010000067.1 GCA_938008185.1 uncultured Saprospiraceae bacterium | reverse complement strand
ATCGATTATGAAAATAGAAAATTTACTCCTGTCAGTGATCTTTTGTTTCTGCCTGATCAGCCTGACAAATGCCAATTTACCCGCCGGCAACAATTTAGAGGATCCTTACGGTCCGGAAATCGTGTTGGCTCAGGATACGCTTCCGCCGGTATCTGAACGCTTCGGCGATCATATTTCCAATCCGGCGAATAATCCGTTTGATCTTAGAGATCCCTCCATTATTGAAAAAGAGGTGAGCTATGATCCGGCAACGGGTACCTATATTATCACAGAAAAAATCGGAGACGAATATTTCCGGATGCCTTCCTATATGACTTTTGAAGAGTATCTGGATTACAAATCAAAGCAGGAAGAAAAAGAATATTTTGATCGACTCGCAGGGGTCGGTAAAAGAAATGGAAAAATATCCAGTCGGGAAGATCCATTAAGTAAAATCGACGTAGAAGAGAGTCTAAGGGACCGCCTTTTTGGAGGTACGGGCGTAGATATCCGACCGCAAGGTAACATTGACCTTACTTTTGGGGTGGATTTTCAGCGTACCGAAAATCCCGCATGGACCATTCGCCAGCAAAAAACGGGTGGGTTTGATTTTGATATGGATATTGAAATGAGTGTAGAAGCCGCCATCGGTGAAAAACTCAAAATGAGTACCAATTATAATACCCAGGCGACTTTCGATTTTCAAAATACCATGAAACTGGATTATGATTCGGATGCTTTTAACGAGGATGATATCATCAAAACCATCGAAGTAGGTAATATTAGTTTTCCACTCCGCTCTTCTTTGATTAAAGGTAGCCAGAGTCTTTTTGGATTACATACCGAATTACAATTTGGAAAATTAACCCTCGGACTAGTAGCTTCCCAGCAAAAATCACAAAACCAGAGTATTCGAATCGAAGGAGGTAGTCAGGTACAGGAATTTGAAGTGCGTGCCGACGAATATGACGAAAACCGGCACTTTTTATTGACACACTATAATCGGGCTACTTTTGAGGAGTCATTGGAGAATCTTCCACAGATAAAATCATTATTCAAGATTACCCGAATGGAGGTCTGGATTACCAACGACCGTAATGAGGTAGAAAATATCCGGGATATTGTCGCCTTATCTGACATCGGTGAAGCAGATATTCTTACCAACGAAACGGCTACTTATGGAACGCCACTACCAACACGGCATCCGGATATTAATGGTCGTGGATTACCAGGAGTAGACTTGGCGACCAATGTAGGCGCCAATAATATACTTACTGACCTGGTTGGAGATGTAGGTGATACCACTGTTCTTGCCCAAACCAGAAGTCTGGACAACGCCGTTGCTAGTTTAACCACCCTGGGTTTTCAACAGAGCCGGGACTTTGAAAAAGTAAGTGCCCGTTTGTTGAGCCCTAACGAATATACTTATAATTCGGACCTTGGTTTTATTTCTTTGAATGTAAATCTGCGACCAGATCAGGTACTTGGAGTAGCATTCGAGTATGATTATAATGGTGTTACCTACCAGGTAGGAGAATTAACAAAAGAAGGTGCCGGAAATAATACACAGGGAGACTTAACGGTTTTATTTGTTAAAATGTTAAAAAGTACCACCCAGAGGGTGGACGTAGCGACCTGGGATTTGATGATGAAAAATCACTATAATATTGGTGCTTTTCAAGTCAATCCCGACGACTTTGTTTTTGATATATTTTATGATGATCCGGGACAAGCGCCCAAGCGATTTATTCCCGAGAGATCGGAAGAGCCTTTATTGCGGATCTTTAACCTGGATCAGCTAAATGTACAGGGTGATCCTTGCCCCGATGGAATTTTTGATTTTGTTCCTAATATTACGATCAACCCACGTAACGGACGAATCATGTATCCGGTACTGGAACCATTTGGTAACTCCCTCCGGGAATCGCTGGCGAATATACAAAATCCCTTAACGGGCGCCGAAGCTGATGTATATATTTACGATGAGCTGTACCGACAAACGGTTTTTAACGCACGGGAATTTACCGAAAAGAACCGCTTCATCATGAAGGGAACTTATAAATCCAGTGTCTCCTCCGAAATTTCATTAGGCGCATTTAACTTACCCGAAGGATCAGTTACGGTTCGTGCGGGAGGAAGAGTACTGATTCCTGGACAGGACTACGATATTGATTATAACATCGGTAGAATTAAAATCCTGAACGACGGGGTACTAAATTCCGGAACACCGGTGGATGTATCTTTTGAAGATAACACGTTATTTAGTGTACAAACCAGAACCATGTTAGGCGTCCGGGCCGACTACGAAATCAACAAAGATTTTAATATCGGAGCTACCTATATGCGATTATTCGAAAGACCGTTTACACAAAAGGTAAATATTGGAGATGATCCAATCAATAATCGCGTACTCGGATTCGATATCAACTACCGAAAAGAAGCACCGTTCCTTACCAAGATGGTCGATGCACTTCCTTTTATTGAAACCAAAGAACCATCAAGTGTCAATTTTGTAGCGGAAGTAGCTGCCCTCAAACCAAGTCATCCAAGAGCCATCAACGTCGGAACCAATGACGATGATCAAAAAGGTGGAACGGTTTACGTAGATGATTTCGAAGGAACCACAAGTAACAATGATTTAAGAATTCCCGCCAATAATTGGGTGCTGGCCTCGGTACCACAAGAGGCGCGGGATTCATTGGGTTCCCGGGTTCTTTCTGAGTCCAGCCTGATTAATGATATTAAGGGTGGTGCCAATCGTGCACTCATTAACTGGTATAGAATTGATCAGACAATTGGTGGAAACGCGAATAATCCGTACACAATGTTAATTGAACAGGACGAAGTTTTTCCGGGTCGACAGGTGCAGAACCTGGGATTTGGAAACTTGGGAACTTTTGATATTTCTTATTATCCACGCGAGCGAGGACCTTATAACTTTGACGAACCGGGGGGAGTGATGTTACCGGATGGACTGTCCGGTGGACTAGATAATAATGGTAATTTATTGGAACCCGAAAACCGCTGGGGAGGTATCATGCGGGCCTTAAATAATAATGATTTCCAGGCGGCTAATATTGAATATTTAGAATTTTGGGTACTGAACCCTTTTATGAATAACCCAGATTTGGGTTCTACCAATACGGAAGGAGGAGAATTAAACATTGACCTGGGAAATATTTCGGAAGATATCTTACGGGATTCCCGGAAGTTTTTTGAAAATGGAATTCCCACCGACCCTAACATTCCTACCGACCAGACCAACTGGTCGAGAATACCACGAACCAATGCTGTAACCAATGCCTTCGATAGTGATCCGGATGTACGGGTAACTCAGGATGTAGGACTGGACGGATTTAGCTCTGATCAGGAAGCGACGGTCTACGGAGATTATTTAAATACCGTTCTTGGTTCTACGCTGAGTCCGGCTGCGAAAGCAAGAATTGAAAATGATATTGCCAACGATGATTTTGTTAATTTTCGGGACCCGAATTTTGCAAACACAGCTACTGTTTTTGATCGTTACCGGGCCAACAATAACCCCGAAGGAAACTCTGGTGCTCCCCAAGGTGGAATTGTCAACTCTTCTACCAATATTCCGGATTCGGAAGATTTAAATAATGATAATACATTAGGAGAAACGGAATCTTATTTTAATTACAAAATTCAGATTAGACCGATTGATGTTGGTGGCGAACTGGAAGTGGACGTAGAAAATTCTCCTTTTATTTCGGATGAACGTCGTGTACCCGGTGCTAATGGTGGTCAGGATCGAATTTGGTACCGCTTCAGAATACCGTTGGATGGGCCCGCAGCAACACCCATCGGAGGTATCCAGGATTTTCGTTCTATTCGTTTTATCAGAATGTATCTGCGAGATTTCCGTCAGCCGGTTACCTTACGTTTTGCGACTCTCGAACTGGTCAGAAACCAATGGCGTCGCTACACTTTACGTGAATTAGATACTAACCCGGACATACCAGATGGTTGTCTTAATGATGTATTTGATGTCAATGCGGTAAATGTTGAAGAAAACTCTGGAAAAATTCCATTTGGTTACGAACTGCCTCCTGGTATTATCCGGGAACGTTCTCTGAACACGACCTTCCCCAATCAGTTTCAAAACGAACAATCTCTGACACTGGAAGTACAAAATCTATGTCCTGATTATAGTGTTGGTGCTTATAAGATTATCAACATGGATTGGCGACTCTACGAAAACATGAACATGTTCGTACACGCGGAAGCTTTTGATGATTTCGATCTGGAATCTGTCCCCGACGGGGATGTATCGCTTTTTATCAGAATGGGTAGTGATTTTGAACAAAATTATTACGAATACGAAATTCCACTGGATATGAGTCGGGATCCCGGATCAATGGATCCTTACGACCTCTGGCGCACGTCGAATTCGATTGATATTGCTTTGGACGAATTTAAAAATGCTAAAATTGAGCGGAATGCCAGTGGTGCTGACGCTGCGGGTCGGTATGTCAAACCCTACGAATACACTTACCAGTTTAATCCTACGATCGAAGATTCGCCAGTATTAACAAAAATCAATAACATTATCGTCAAGGGTAATCCCAATTTTGGACAAGTAAAAGGTGTCATGTTAGGCATCCGAAATAACGGAGCAGAAATACACAGCGTCGAAGCATGGTGTAACGAATTACGACTTAATGGAATTGACGAACAAGGTGGGGTAGCTGCTTTGGCACGGTTGGATATGAAACTGGCCGACTTTGCGGACGTAAACATTTCGGCCAACGCGAATACTATTGGCTGGGGACAATTGGAAGACGCCGTAAACGATCGAGCACGAGAATCTACTCTGGCGTACGATGTAAGTGCTAACATTGCTATTGATAAATTTTTACCAGAAGAGAGCGGAGTAAAAATTCCGCTATACGTGGGGTATTCCAAATCTACCGCTACCCCGCAGTATGATCCTTACGATCAGGATTTGACATTAAAAGAGAGTATGGATGCCGCTAATACGCAGCAAGAGCGTCAAGAAATTAAAGAACGGTCACTCGATGTCACCGAGATCAAAAGTTGGAACGTTACCAACTTGCGAAAAGAGCGGACGGGTGGCAAAGACGATAAACCCAAACCGTGGGATATCGAAAACTTTGACCTGACGTACGCATACACCAACACAAATCGCCACAATCCAATTATCGAAAGAGATGTTGAGGAAATACGGGAGGGTCGCATCAATTATCGATTCAACCGAAAGTCCAAATACATTGAACCGTTTAAAAAATTATCGAAGAGTAAATATTTAAAGCTGATTACTGATTTTAATTTTAGTCTGTTACCGAATAGTGTGGCCGTTTCGACGGATATGATTCGGGAATTTCAGCAGACCCGGTATCGGTTTGTGGATGATGGCGCGGGAGCATTCAACAAAGAATTTTTTAATAAACAATTCCGCTGGAACCGTAGCTATGACCTGAACTGGGATTTTACCAGAAACTTGAAATTCAATTTTAATGCCCGGAACGAAGCGGTGATTGATGAGCTAAAAGAAATTAATCCAGATGGATCAAAACCACCCGATCCCGATAAGAAAGAAAAAATCTGGGATGGTATTAAAGATTTCGGACGTAATAAATTCTATACCCACCAGTTTGGCGTGGATTATAAGTTACCACTCAAGAGTATTCCATTCCTCGACTGGATTCAGGTCAAGGCACAATACAACGCAGACTACAGCTGGACGGCTGCGGCGCTGAATACCGAAACTCTTGGAAACGTGATTCAGAACGGTCAGACCCGTAAGCTGGACGGAGATATTAATTTTGAACAGCTTTACAGAAAGTCCAAATTTTTGAGTGCGATTGACAAAAAGAAAAGGCGTAGCAGAGGTCGAAATCAAAAGAGTAAAGATGATGATAAGAAAGATCCAAAAAATAAGGCAGTAAAAAAAGAGGAAGAGAAAGAAGAAAAGAAAAAGCGGAAAAAAGGAGAAGTATCTAATGCGACTCGTTTGGCGTTGCGTCCTCTTTTGTTTTTGCGAAAAGCCAGATTATCTTACTCTCAGCAGTTCTCCACGGTAATTCCTGGATTTACACCCGTTACGGAATTATTTGGTCAATCCAGTGGATTTGACGCACCAGGCTGGGGTTTTGTAACGGGATTACAACCGGATATTGATCCGAATAGCGGAGATGATTATCTGGACCGCGCTGCGGGTAAAGGCTGGATTTCGAGTGATATATTTTTAAACCAGCAGGTGATTCAAAATGCGACCGAGCAAATTGATGCTAAAATTACCCTGGAACCCTTTACCGATTTTGCGATTGATCTGACGGCTAGTCGAAAGTTTACGGAGAATAAATCTCTATATTTTAAAAATTTTGGTACGGACAATGACCCTGTGTATGATCATGCATTACCCAGAGATTTTGGTTCTTACGAAGTTTCCTATTTTGCGTTAAATACATTATTTGGCAACCGGGATGCGCTTTTCGAAACCTTCCTGAACAACCGGGAAATTATCTCAAGCAAAATTGGTGAGGGCACCCACTCAATTGACGGTACGGATGTCGACGGTACGCCTACTGACTATACCGAAGGATACGGTCGAACCCAACAAAATGTAGTGCTCCCTGCCTTTATCGCTGCTTATACTGGGAAAGACGCTAATAATGTAGATATCGCAGAAGAGGACCAGGATAATTATGCGAATAATGTCCTTTTTAAAGTATTGCCCAAAATTAACTGGCAGCTGAACTATCGTGGATTGTCAAAGGTAGGCTTTTTCGAAAAATACTTCAGCAGTTTTACCGTAACGCACGGTTACCGATCAACCTTGCAGGTGAACAGTTTTATTACGAACCAGCGTTTTAACGGTTCTGATGATCCATTTCCATCAACGGGTAACTTTGTCACGCGATTTGAAATTCCTGAATTGGTGATCAACGAACAATTTGCACCATTACTCGGATTGGATGTCAGACTACACAACGAGATGACTTTTAAAGTGGATTTCAAAAAATCCCGTTCTTTAGCGTTAAGTTTGCAGGACAATAGTTTGAGTGAAACCAGATCGGATGAATACGTTATCGGATGGGGATACCGGATGAAGGACGTTTATATTGCGTTTCTCAAAGGAGGTAAGAAAAAGAAGAAAAGCAGGAAGAAGAAAGCTTCCAAAAATAATCCGGCACCAAACGCAACGGGTGGTAAGAATAAGGATGATGAAGCGAGTGATTTAAATTTTGCTTTTGATTTTGGATTCCGTAACAACCGTTCTTTCCGTAATGCTTTTGATAATAGTATCGAAACTACGGAACCTACGCGGGGTAATAAGACGATTACGATTAACCCGGCGGTGGATTACGATGTTAGTAAAAAACTCAATGCGCGGTTGTTTTTTGATTACACCCGAACGATTCCGACAACGACGGCACAGTTTCCAACGACGAATATCGCTGGGGGTGTACGGATAAGATTTACATTGGATTAAAGAAAGCTATTGGCCATTAGCTATTAGCCGTTGGCTTCTCTTTACCACGTTAAAAGAGCGCCAATAGCTAATAGCAAAAAGCCAATGGCCTGGAAAAAAATACCCGAATTAAATTTTGACTTAAAGCCAGAATTTAATTCGGGTATTTTTTTTCCAGTTAAAAGACTGTTAAATAATGAAATAGGGAAAATGTAAATGTTAAATTTGTTGGATGGGAAACGAACCAGTACTTTATGAATAAAAAAGCAATATGGGCCATCATCGGGTTAATGAGCGTTGCGCTGATTGGGATTGTTCTATTGCAGATGTACTGGATTCGGCTTTCTATTCAGGAAAAGCAGGATAAATTTGATTTCAACGTGGCCGAAGCGCTCAACCGGGTGAGTAGAAAACTGGAAGGGGTAGAGGACAAAAGAAATAAAGACTTTGATTTTAACGCAAGTGGATTTGACGAATATAATCAACCAATTGATGGTTCACCCGACAGCAAAGGGTTGTTGAGCGAAGAGGATCGGACCAGACGTTACAAAGAACTGGAGAAACAGCGACAACGGGCGAGCTACCGGGAATTGATCAATGGTATTCCGCTGAGTGAAAGAATTAATCTGGAAGATTTGGATGTATTTCTAAAAAACGAATTATCCAATCAAGCCATTAATATTGAATATGACTATGGCGTATATGATCGGGAGGAAAAGTCCTTTGTAATCATCAATGGATATTACGTAGTACAAGATAAGTCGCCACTGGTGCTGCTGGCAGGATATAAGAATATTTATAATTCAAAATACCGAGTGGATTTATTCCCTTCCGAATTGCAGTCGCCGGGATTGATCATGGTGCATTTTCCTACCCGGACCAGCGTACTGTGGAGTGGCGTGTGGCGGTATTTACTTTTGTCGAGTATTTTTATTGGAATCATTTTATTTTGTTTTACCTATTCGGTACTGGTGATTTTTATGCAAAAGAAACTATCCGAAATGAAAACGGATTTTATCAATAATATGACCCACGAATTTAAAACGCCCATTGCGACGATCTCGTTAGCCGCCGATTCGATTACCAGTCCGATGATTTTAAATAACTCCGATAAAGTGAAGCGTTTTGCGGAAATCATCAAGCAGGAAAATAAACGCATGAATAGCCAGGTAGAGCGAGTATTACAAATCGCAGTGATTGATAAACGGGATTTTCAGTTAAAAATTACGACGATAGATTTGCATGAGGTTATCCGATCGGCACTCGAAAATGCAGCATTACAGGTGGCTAAAAAAGATGGTAGTGTAGATTCGGAATTGAAGGCTGGAAACCCCATTGTACAAGGGGATATGACGCATATTTCCAACATTATCAATAACTTATTGGAGAACGCTAATAAATATTCACCGGAAAACCCAAAAATTAAGGTATATACACGCAATGTTCCGAGCGGAGTTGAAGTTATAGTGGAGGATCATGGTATCGGAATGAATAAAGAAGCACTGAAACATATTTTTGATAAATTTTATCGTGTCCACACCGGAGACATTCATAATGTAAAAGGATTCGGTTTAGGACTGAGTTATGTCAAAGCGATGATGACGGCGCACAACGGACAGATCGACGTAAAGAGTCAACCGGGAAAAGGGAGTAAGTTTTATCTGATTTTCCCACATCAGCAAAAAATTCCGGATGCGAATTAAAATACAGAAAAAAACAAAACAAACCCTCTGATCGTTGATTAACTGGATCAGAATTTTTATAAACTTGAAGGTGAACAAATACTAATTTATCCGCCGTTCATTATTTACTCAGAAAAATCAATAAAAATGGCAAACGAAAACAATCGAATCCTGTTGGTAGAAGACGACCGAAATTTTGGTGATGTACTGCGTTCTTATCTGGAAATGCACGACTATAACGTCACTTTAGCTACGGATGGAGAAGCTGGCCTGGAAGCTTATAACAAAGGAAATTTTGACCTTTGTATTTTTGATGTCATGATGCCTAAAAAAGATGGTTTTACACTCGCCACTGAAATCCGAGAAAAGGACGGTGATAAAACGCCCATTATTTTTCTGACGGCCAAGACCATGAAGGAAGATGTTCTGAAAGGATTTAAAATCGGTGCGGATGACTATATTTCCAAGCCTTTTGTTTCCGAAGAATTACTCTACCGGATTCAGGCGATTCTCAAACGCAATCAGACGGCCCCCAATCCAAAAGACGAAATCAAAGAGTTTGTCATTGGAAAATACCACTTTAATTTTCCATTGCGTATCCTGACCTTTAAGGATGATAACGGAGAAGAATCCAAAGATAAATTATCTCCCAAGGAAGCACAGTTGCTCAAAATGTTCTGTGTGTATATGAACGATATTCTACCACGTTCCGAAGCGTTGACCAAGATTTGGGGCGAGGACAATTATTTCACCGCGCGGAGTATGGACGTTTTTGTCACCAAACTCCGTAAATACCTCAAAGGCGATACGAATATTGAGATCGTGAATATTCACGGGAACGGTTTTCAGTTGTTGGTGAGAGGAGGAGAAGTGGTGTAGGAAGAAAAAAAACCAGGAATTAAAAAAACGCCAACCCAAATTAATGGATTGGCGTTTTTTATTAAAATAATATTTCTACTACTTATTAGATTCTCGCAGGTAAGCTTCCAGGGCCGCCGTCATCGACGTAACTCCCGGCGCCGGACAGACAATATTCAAATCCAGTCCCAATTCTTCCACTTTCTTTTTGGTGCTGTTTCCGAAGACAGCAATCCGTGTTTCGTTTTGCTCAAAGTCGGGAAAATTTGCGTAAAGAGATTCCAGGTCGCGCGGACTAAAGAAAACCAATACATCATATAACACATCACTTAAATCAGATAAATCGCTGCTTACGGTACGATACATCATCGCATCCTGCCAGTCAAATTCGTTGTCCGTCAGAAATTTGGAAACGGATTTACTTCCCAGGTTAGAGCAGGGCAATAAGAACTTCTCTTTTGTCTTATGTTTGAGCAACGCTGGTTTTAAATCCATAATGGTCCGCTTACCGGAAAAAACCTTTCGCTTACGGTATACAATAAACTTCTGAAGATAATTGGCTACCTGCTCGGTGAGACAAAAATACTTGGTATCCTGCGACATTTTTATCCGGAGCTCTTCGCACATCTGGAAAAAATGATCTACCGCATTCTTACTGGTCAGAATGATCGCAGAGTACTCTTCTGGCTTGATTCTGAATTTACGGAACTCCTTTACGGGTACGGGTTCAACGTGAATAAATTGACGCCAATCAATCTTCAATCCGTACTTTTCTTCCAGTTTGTAATATGGAGAACGTTCTGGTTTGGGTTGAGAAACCAGAATGGTTTTTACTTCTTTATAGGTTTCTTTCAAAGCTTTAGACGATGAAGTCATTTATATAGTTTTTTTGGATGGACACAACGTAAAGTTATATCTAATCCAGAATAAATGTTTTATTTATTAATTGCCTAAATGTTTGTTTATCAATAGTTTAAACGTAATAACTTAAGCAATCTAAAGAAATTATGGGAACATTACCAATTTTGTCAGGACTAATAATGGCGCAATTTCGATGGTGCAAAGGTAAACAAAAAAATGAAATTTATGCAAACTTATATATTTAAGACCAATGAACAGGCTCCGTAGGATACGGTAAAGATATATCAGAACGATTACAATAAATGTTCCGTAAATCAGGGTAGTAGTCAGGTTAGGTGGGGCGTAAGAGATAAGCAAAATTGCAGGCAGTAAAAGAAATCCGATCATTATTCCAAAAATAATGATGGTAAAGCTATATTGTTCTATTTCTTTTGAAATGGGAAAAATCGAACCGAGGATTTGTAAGACAAAGTGCTTTGTGAAAAAAATGGCAAAGACAGCTCCTACGGAAACTAATAAATTAAGGATGGGAGTAGAGAAAAGCGCTATTTGGTAATAATTAAGGATGATAAAAAGGAAAGTTCCGATCAGAATCAGCGAAAAAGCGTAGAGAATCAAATAAGGAATCATTGTCACAGCTCCATAATCCCGGTGGACCATTTTTAAAAAATTATCGTTTAAAAAGGAACGATAAACCTTTGCGAGGACCGACTTATAGATATTTACCAACACCGTGAGGATAGTTACCAACAAAATGGTCATCCAGAGCTTAAATTTTCCACTCAACGGCTCGAAGGTGGTCGTTGCTGACTTATTGGCGGGTGGTGCTATTGTAGTCTTAGGTTTGGAAAAAGTAGTTTTTTTTATTTCAAAGGGGTTCTGGTCGTTTATGGATGGCACGGTGGAAGCGTTATTCTCAAAACTATCAGGTGATTCGGTGGCTACGGGAATAGTTGGTGATGAACTGACTTCAAAAGGATTATTTTGATCGGTAGTGATCTCTTCGGTGCCTAAATTGGTAGCAGAATTAGTGGTTGCCTCAAAAGAACTCTGGATAGCTATCTCAGCAGTGGGAACATTGGCTTCTGGGATTGTGTCCACGGAGGGTATCGTACGGTCGGGTAACTCAAAAGGGTTGTTGCCCTGTTGAGCAAAAAGGCCCAGAGTCCCCGCGAGTAAACCCAGCAATAACAAAATATGTTTTCCCAACTTCATTACGCAAAGTTAAACAATAATCAAGAAAATTTGCTTGTTAATAAGCTGTTAAGTGGGTGTTTTGATTTTTTATTCTGTAGCAGATCGAGTAGCTTCACATAGCGCAAGTACTTATGGAAAATAATATTATTCGTCGGGTGATCATCTTGGGTGCTATTACCATCATTGGTATTCTGGGTATTCAGGGATACTGGGTGATGCGAACCTGGGATATCCAATTACAGGAATTTAGTCAGACGGTAAAAATCGCGTTGCTCAGTGTGGCCAAAGAACTGGAAACTGTCAACGGCCGGAATAATCTGCCCATTAAGGGGCTCATAATTCAGGAGTCCAGTAATACCTACCTCGTCAATATCAACGATGAAATTAACGCCAATACACTGGAGTTTTATCTGCAAAAAGAATTGGAAGCCCGCGCGGTCAACGCCGATTTTGAATATGGTATTTTTGATTGTGAAAGCCGGGAGATGGTCTATGGCCGGCGGATTAATTATTCGGAAGATAAGGAATTCAATGCCCAGACCAATCCACTACCGACCAATGGAGATTTTGATTATTATTTTAGCGTTCGTTTTCCTAATCAGAAGGGATATTTGCTGGAAGATATGCGCTTGGCAATTCTTTTTTCTATTATCTTGTTTTTCTCCATTCTCTTTTTTATTTACTCAATGTTTATTATTATGCGGCAAAAGCGGCTGTCCGAAATGCAAAAGGATTTTATTAATAATATGACCCACGAATTTAAAACACCTATTTCTACCATCAAGATTTCTGCGGATGTATTCTTAAAAAATGACTTGATTAAAAACGATCAGCGACTCAGTCGCTACGCCCAAATTATCAAGGATCAAAATCAGCGTCTCAACATGCAGGTCGAAAAAGTATTGCAATTGGCAAAGGTCGAACGGGATGGATTTTCTCTTAAAAAAGAGGCAGTTAACGTACACGAATTACTGGCAGAGATTACGGCCAGTGCACAGGTGCGTCTGGGAGATGTAAAGGGAAATTTAATAACGGATTTCAGTGCCACGCAACCCAATATAAATGCGGACCGCCTGCACCTCAATAACATATTATATAACCTGATCGACAATGCTATTAAATATAGTTACGAAAATCCAGAAGTACGATTGACTACCCGAAACGAAGGAAATCAGCTGATTATCAGCATTCAGGATAATGGAATCGGAATTACCCGGGAAAACCAACAAAGAGTATTTGATAAATTTTATCGGGTACCAACCGGGGATATTCATAACGTAAAAGGATTTGGTCTTGGATTATTTTATGTGAAAAATATTTGTGATGCCCACGAATGGGAGTTAGAGTTAAATAGTGAGGCAGGGAAGGGAACGGAAATTGAAGTATGGATGGGTTGATCAGTGCATCAGTTAATCAGTGATTAGTTAATTAGTAAGACTTACGATTGAAGAGCACTGACTAACTGATTAACCGATAACTATTCCACGATATAAGAGCACCGATTAACTGATTAACCAAAATAACTAATTAACTAAAAACCATGCAGTCACATTTACTCTACGTAGAAGACGATGAAAGCTTAAGCTTCGTAACCCGGGATAACCTGGAATTGCAGGGGTATCGGGTCACTTACTGTGCGGATGGTGCTTCGGCTATGGGGCAGATAAAACAAGGGAGTTTTGACCTTTGTATTTTGGATGTGATGTTGCCGGACGTGGATGGTTTTACAATAGCCCAGGAAATCAGAAAAACAAATATCGAAGTGCCGATTATATTTTTGACGGCTCGTTCTTTAAAAGAAGATAAAATACAGGGTCTGAAACTGGGTGCGGACGATTACATGACGAAACCTTTTAGTATTGAAGAGTTATTATTGAAAATTCAGGTATTTCTAAAACGCTCTAGAGTATTTCACGTCGAAGGTGCCAATAATCAATTGGGAAATTATATTTTTGATTATAAAAATCTGTCATTACGTAGTGGTAATTATAACAAATTACTTACGCAAAAAGAAGCTGATTTATTGAATTTATTTTTCTTGAATCAGAATGAGGTGATTAAGCGTTCTGACATTCTGGAAAAAATATGGGGAGAAGATGATTATTTTCTGGGACGTAGCCTGGATGTTTTTATATCGCGACTACGGAAATATTTGAAACAGGATGATTCTTTGAAAATCGAAAATATTCACGGCGTGGGTTTTCGATTGAAGAGTAAGTAATGAAAAATGAGTTTTGCTAAAACTTTCATTCAAGCCCTGACGATATTTTTTGAGGTGTTGATATTCATTTCTGTTGTCGGATGTAATTATGGATGAAGGATGCCCTGATAAGGACAAAATAAAAAAGCCACCCCGAAAATTAATCCGGAGTGGCTTATGTCAAAAGGTATCTTATATCAAGAGGGATAAAAGTTTGGTGGATAAATCTTAATTTACCCGATAGTGGGGCACCGTCGCTAAATCCCAATCAATTACCAGCCCTCTAGCCAGGCTACGGGCAATCTCCGGACCGTATAATAATTCACATAAATAAAGTGCTGCTTCAAATGATTTAGCGCCGCCAGCAGAAGTAATAAATTTTCCGTCATGAACAAATAAAACGCTATCCCGGACATCCAACTGAGGAAATTTTTTCCGGTACTTCGGAATGTCACTGGGGAAAGTTGTAGAAGCAACTTTGTCTAACAAACCCGCCTCTGCCAAAACGAAAGCACCATCGCAATGAGAAGTAACATAGAGCGCATTTTTACTTATTTGTCGTACAAAATCTAACATTTTTTCATCGTCCAGATCTGTATCCAGATGATGCTCCGCACTAGGAACAACCAGAATATCAATCGGTGGCAAATCACCGGATAAATAATTATAATCAGGCAAAATGCGCATGCCTTCAAAACTGGTAATTGGATCCAAAGTATTGGCCACCGTAAACGTATTCATGGCCTTAATATTTTTTCTGAAAATAGTGTGTTGGAAAATATCGTAAGGAGCGGTCAGTTCGGTATTGTAAACGCCATCCATGATGAGTAGCGCAACATTATAGCGATTGGCGACCAAAGGAGGAGGATTGGAATAAGTGGTTTTCTGTTCCGTAGGAGAACAACTGGAAAGAATAATAACAAGTACAAAAAGTAGGCAGCGCATGAGAAAGTAATTTTTGGAATAAAGAATTTTACGTTTTATAAAATAAATAGCTGATCGTTATTTTTAAGAGACAGAATGGAAATAATTTTCTATAATCTGCTTCGCCACCCGCTGCGCACTTCTTACCGCTCCTTCCATATATCCGGGATATTGGTTCGCCGTTTCAGAACCGGCCAGATAAAATTTGCCGTTCATCAAGGGCGTGGAAAAAATAGTGTGTCCATTGTTTTGGTGAGGTAAAACATGTTGTTGGTAGGGAGCAAATGTAAATGGTTCATTCCGCCATACCCCTTCTTCGTAACTGAGAAAATCCCTTACCTGCGGACCGTAATATTTTTCGAGCTGGGTCAAAACCATTTCTAGCCGTTCTGCTTTGGTAACAGAATAATAAGCTCCGTTAAAAAATCCTTTTATTGAAAAGTATTTTTCGTCTGCGTCCGCATGTTCGTACATTTCGGGAATGGGGCCTACGTTGCTGAAAATAGTCCCGCTGCTATCTTCAGCGCGCCAGAAAGGAGTGGCGTAGCGCAACCCCACTTTGATGGAGTCGCCCATCCAGGTGTGGGTAGTGGCGGTGATGTCTATTAAATTTTGGGGTAAGGCGGGTTCGAACGCAATGGTTTTGATCAGTAAAAAAGGAGGTAAGGTAGTGACGACGAGATCTGCCTGAAATTCGTCCGTTCTTGTTTTTACAAAAAGGCGGTTAGTTGTGGAGTAAATGTTGCTAACTATTTGGTTTAGCGAAATATTTTTTTGGCCAATTTTTTCCGCTAATGTATTGATAAGCGTCAACGTTCCTCCCTTAATCCGGTAACTTGGATCGTTATTTGGCGGTAAAGAAACTAATTGCGGAGGACTGGTAGAAATGGGTTCGTAAATCGCCCGTTCTCCTAGGGCCTGTTCGAAAATTTCGAGATTCAATTCCGCCAATAAATTATTTAATTCCTGGTGTTTTTTGCCCAGCCAGGTAGCACCCATTTCCAAAGGAGCAGCATCTTTTTGATAGCTGGTGAATATTCTGCCGCCGAGCCGTGATCGGGCTTCCAGAATGTGGCAGGTAATTCCTTTTTTTTGCAAATAATAGGCAAGGGTTAAGCCGCTGAGTCCGGCGCCGATGATGAGGACCGTATCCATTGAAATATTTTTATTTTTCATGATTTTTTTTCATAAAATAGAACGAGTGTAAGCGAGAGTTTATCTTAAAATAGTTCAACGATTCAACGATTCAACGATTCTACACTTTTATTCCCATCTCCCGCATAAGCAAAGTCGCATTAAAGCTCTGACTTACCCCCGGTTTGAGTTTATAATCAAAAATCAATTTCCCATTTTTAACCGCGACTTCAATACAAAGATTTTCGATCGCACCGTCTGCCGTTTCGGCCATCGCGCCCAGTTCTAAGTCGTGGGTTGCAATGATCCCCGAGCCTTTTGATTTTATTAATTGGGTGATTAATGCTTTTGATCCGGTATGGCGATCGTTGGAGTTGGTTCCTTTTAAAATTTCGTCCATTAAAAACAATGCGTTTTCTTTTTCCTCGACTGCTTCAATAATAATTTTTAAACGTTTGAGTTCGGCGTAAAAAGAGGAAGTACTTTCGTGCAGGGCGTCTTGCGTGCGCATACTACTGTATAATTCCAGGATGGGTAAACTTAACTTTTCGGCACAAACGGGTGCACCCGCCATCGCCAGCACGATGTTTAATCCGACGGTACGTAAAAAAGTACTTTTTCCTGCCATATTACTACCCGTTACTAATTTAATATGTCCTTTGGTTGGAATTATGATATCGTTGGAGACCCGTTCTTTTGGCGCGATTAGCGGATGTCCCAAACCGGTTGCGTTGAATAGTGGTGTAGTAGTGATTTCGGGAAATACCCAATCTGGGCGATTATAGTATACGGTCGCAAAGCTAACCAGTGCTTCAAATTCTGCCAAGGCCGCAAACCATTGTGGGAGGTCGTCCCGTTGTTCCGTTTTCCATTGTTCCAAACGGTAAACCCACTGTAAATCCCAGAGCGTAAAAATATTCAGAATGATGACAAAAGCATTATAACGCAAGTTCAATTGGTGAATAATAAAAGACAATCGTTTTAATCGCGCCGACGCTTTTTTGGCATCTGTATCCAGTGCCGAACTCAGGGACTGTAACTTGTCGGATTGAAAATGTTTATCTTCTAGATGCTCAATCAAATAAGCATAGTAGGCCAACGTTTTTCCCGCGTTGGTCGTTTGTACGTGGGTTTGGTTGACCCGATTCAGCGTGATACGTAACATATAAAATGCGGCAAAGAAAAACACCATAGAGATGTACCAGGGCCAATGAAAAATCCAGACGTATAAACCAATAAAGGAGAGGACCGGAGCGACAATTAAAGCCGCTTTGTTTAAGGAATTAGACCGGATAAAATCTGGTTGTGCCAGCCATGTTTTCAATTGCTCCAGATGTTCGGGTGCATCTTCCGTGGACATCCCGTGCGCACGAAATTTTTGCCGCCATTCCAGCTGGTCCTGTAATTCGGAAATGGCTTGTTGCCGGTCGCGAATTTCGGAGGCGTCGGCAACGGTGGTCAGATATTCGGCCAGCCTTTTCTTTCCCATTGAAGTGGTCGTACGGTTAGTATATTGAAAAAAAGAATACGGGCCAAAAATATCCATATCGATACTATTGGGATGAGACGGGTCCATAAATTCTTTACCATCCGCAAAAGCCTGGAAGTCATCTTGCATAAAAGCTAGTTCCTGCTGATTGATGAGGGCCAGAGATTCTTCAATTTGTTTTTCGTGGAGTAGTCGTTGGTGCCACTGAATCAGTCGGTAAAACGCAGCTAAAAACAAGATCGTAAGAATAATGCCCGCCAGTGGACTGGCATTAAAAACCAGGATGAGGAGCACAATTGCGATAATAAAACTAGCCAGTCTTACAAACCCAAATTTTTCGTATCGTGCCTGTAACGCTTCGGCACGGTGTGTAAAATCTTCCGCTCTTTGTCGATATAATTCAGTTAATGTCATATCACAAAAGTAATCCTTCTGGCAGAAATAGAACAAACGAATGAAAAACTATTGGATTAAATGGCCTCTGATCATAAACAATTGCTCGGATCATCGTATTTTTGGGCAAAATGATAGCTAAATCACAGAACCAGCGGATAATCCTGGGCCTCAAGGTCCGGCAGTTGCGACAGCAAAAAAATATTACTTTCAAGGAGTTGAAAGAGCAAACGGGTATGTCTGTTTCTTACCTCAATGAGATTGAACGGGGTAAGAAATATCCTAAAGACGATAAAATTAAATTGTTGGCGGATGCATTGGGAGAAGAAGTAGCGGTACTTATTTCAACCGATTTAGAGGGGAATTTGATTCCTATCGGCGAATTATTGCAGTCTAATTTTTTGAATGAACTACCGCTGGATATGTTCGGTATTGAGTTGATGAAAGTGGTGGAAATCATCGCTACGGCCCCCGCGAAAATCGGCGCCTTTATTTCTACGTTAGTGGAATTATCCCGTAATCATGCCGTGGGAGAGGCTAATTTTTATCAGGCGGCCGTACGTGCCTATCAGGAATTACATTTTAATTATTTTGAAGAAATAGAGGAAGCCGCTGGTCAATTTGTCAAAGCGCACGATTTTCCGGAAAATGAAGCAATTTCTATCGATTTGTTAGAACAAACCCTTAAAAAAGCGTTTAAGTATCGGATTGTAGAAAATGGACTGGACGATTATCCCGAATTAAATGGATTTCGGTCGGTGTATATTCCAAAGACTAAAAGATTATTACTCAATAAAAATATTACGGATACCGAACGTACTTTTCAATATGCAAAAGAACTGGCTTTTCAGTATTTAAAAATGTCTGAAAGGGCGGTGACTTCGTCGCTGGTAAAGGTAACTTCTTTTGATCAAGTATTGAATCATTTTAAGGCGGTATACTTTGCCTCGGCTATTTTAGTAAACAAAAAATCGATTACCAAAGACCTTAAAGCATTTTTTGATCGGGAAACCTGGAACGGAGAAGCCTTTTTAGATTTGCGGAGTAAGTATAATGTTTCTCCCGAAATTATGCTGGCCAGACTAACCAACGTACTGCCAAAATATTTGGGATTGAAAAAGTTCTTTTTTATCAGAGTGGTACACGATCCGGAGAGAGACGATTTCCAAATTGATAAAGAACTGCATTTAAATAATAGTCACCATCCCCATAGTAATAACCAGTCGGAGCATTATTGTCGGCGCTGGTTATCGGTTGCTCTACTGAACGATTTGAAGGAGATGCAGCAGCGAGGCAAATACGTCGGTACGATTGTTGGCGCCCAGCGCAGTACCTACTACGGTACGAATGATGAGTACTTTTCTTTCACTTTTGCCCGACCGGGTTATGGGGATGGAAAGCGAAATTCCAGTGTAACGATCGGCTTGTTTTTGGATGATGCAACTCGTCAGGCTATTCGTTTTGTGGATGATCCGTCAATTGTCAGCCAAACGGTCAACATTACCTGCGAGCGCTGTCCCATCAGTGATTGTGCGGTGCGCGTAGTACCAGCCCGAGTCATTGATCGCCGGGAAAAAAGAAAAAGAATTCAGGAGTCATTAAATGAAATCCTGGGGAAATAATTTTTTTTAAAAGCCTGTTGGCTCATTGGCCAGTTAGCTTCTCAAAATATTCACGTTCATAATTTTATAAAAATGAAATATTCAATACTCTTTTTACTTTGTCTGCCCGCGTTTTTTGTGTCGGCTCAAACTAAATCTATCACAGTAGAAGATATCTGGAAGGATTATACTTTCAATGCGCGTTCTGTTCCTGGTTTTAATTTTCAAAAAGATGGAAGGCATTACACACGAAAGGAAGGAAACAAAGTGGTACAGTACGATTTGTTGACGGGTAAGGAAACGAAAGTTTTACTGGATGCGACCACCTTGCCGGCTACGGGTAGTTTTGACCAGAAATTTAGTAGATACTCCTTTAGTAGTAACGAAAACAAGATGTTGCTGGCGAGCGATTTGGAGTCAATCTATCGGCATTCTACCAAGGGATATTTTTATGTGCTGGATCGTAAGACCAATAGTCTGTCTTCTCTGGGTCGGGAAGATAAAATAAGTCTGGCTACCTTTTCACCCGATGGGCAGAGAGTCGCATTTGTACGGGATAATAATTTGTTTGTCAAAGATTTGAAGAGTGGAGAGACCCGACAGCTTACTACCGACGGTAAAACCAACGAGATCATCAACGGGATGGCCGACTGGGTGTACGAAGAGGAATTTGGAAAAACCAAAGCGTTTGCCTGGTCGCCCAACGGAGATCAGATCGCCTTTATTCGTTTTGACGAAACCGAAGTAAAAGAGTTTATTATGACGATCCATAAAGACGATGCTTATCCCGAATACCAGAGATTTAAGTATCCAAAAGTAGGGGAGAAAAACTCGAAGGTCAGCGTTCACGTTTTTAATTTTAATACTTATAAAGCAAAAAAAATTGATTTGGGTAACATGGATGATCAGTACGTACCGAGAATCAAATGGACGCACGATAACAACGGTCTGGTTGTTTTTAAAATGAATCGCCACCAGAATAATTTAAAGTTGATTTTAGCGGATACTAAAATGGGAACGACCAGAACACTGCTGGAAGAAACCAACGATTATTATATTGATATTACCGATGACTTGAATTTTTTAAAAGATAAAAAACATTTTGTCTGGACGAGTGAGCAAAGTGGTTTTAATCACGTTTACCTCTACGATATGAATGGTAAATTAGTGCGTCAATTGACCAATGGAAATTTTGATGTCACCAGATTATACGGCGTGGATGAAGTAAATAAAATGGTTTATTTTCAATCCGCCGAACAATCTCCGCTGGAGCGACAGATTTATAGCGTAGATATGGATGGAAATAATAAAAAGAATTTAACGCCTTTTTCGGGAACGAATGCAGCACAATTTTCGAGTACCTTTGATTATTTTGTCAATACCTTTTCGACTGTTAATACGCCACCTACCTTTACGGTATACGATCGTACGGGAAAAGAAATTCGGGTCATTGAAGATAATAAAAAACTGGTAAGTATTCAGCAATCTTATGGTACCCAGCCCGTTAATTTTTCTAAAATAAAAAATGCTGCCGGTGACGAATTAAACGCGTGGACGATCAGACCTCCCAATTTTGATCTAAGCAAAAAGTATCCGGTGCTCATGTACGTATACGGCGGGCCGGGCAGTCAAACGGTCAACAATAGCTACGGATATAATAACTACTGGTGGTTTCAGATGCTGGCGCAAAAAGGGTATATCGTGGTGAGTGTAGACAATCGGGGAACGGGTGCGAGAGGAGAAAAATTTAAAAAAATGACTTATCAGCAACTCGGTAAGTATGAAACGGAGGATCAAATCGCAGCGGCTAAATACCTGGCGGCGCAGCCGTATGTAGATGGCGATCGAATTGGTATCTTCGGATGGAGTTATGGAGGTTATATGTCTTCGTTGGCTATTTTGAAAGGAAATGACGTATTTAAAGCGGCGATTGCCGTAGCTCCGGTGACGAACTGGAAATGGTACGATAGTATTTACACGGAGCGATATATGCGAACCGACGACGAAAATCCGGAGGGTTATAAAGAAAATTCTCCCGTTTATTTTGCGGACCAACTCAAAGGGAATTATCTGTTGGTACACGGTAATGCGGACGATAATGTACACTTTCAAAATAGTGCCGAAATGGCTAAAGCACTGATCAAAGCCAACAAGCAATTTGATACTTATTTTTATCCAAATCGAAATCATGGAATTTATGGGGACAATGCGCGGTTACACTTGTATACAAAGATGACAGACTTTTTGGAGGAGAAGCTTTGAAAGGAGGGTAATGAATAATTTCTTTTATCGTGTTTCTTCTTAATGAATAATTAATAATGCTCGTTAACGTGGTTTTTTTCAAGAAAGATTGTTATTCATATTTTTGAATTTGATCAATTTATTTTAGAATCTCCAGTTTTCAGAGCAGACTCACTGATTAACCGATCCACTAATTAACTAGCGACAATGGCAAAGAATAAAAAAGATAAAACGCCCCAAAAAATAGAGATCAAAAATCGTAAAGCGGCTTTTGAATATAAGTTTTTGTCGGGCTTCGAGGCGGGAATTATGCTGACGGGAACCGAGATCAAGTCGATCCGGAACGGAGAGGCGAACCTAAATGATGCTTTTTGTTTTTTCAGAAAAGGTGAGTTGTTTATCAAAAATATGTTTATCGCTGAGTACGAATTAGGTACCATACACAACCACGAAACCCGTCGTCTCCGCAAACTCCTTCTCAAAAAAGTAGAACTTCGTAAACTGGAAAAACGCGTCAGTGAAAAAGGCTATTCCATTATTCCTTACCGAATTTATATCTCCGATCGGGGACTGGCCAAAATTGATATTCAATTATCTCAGGGTAAAAAATCTTATGATAAACGGGACAGTATCAAGGAGCGCGATAATAAGCGGGAGATGGATCGGTTAAAAAAGATAAAACTGTAAATCATTTGTATTTTTATTGTTAAATAATTTGGTACTCATCCTATTATTACTTACATTTATCTCAGCGGGTCAACTCTTTGACTCTGTTTGTTAGTTTTTTGTACACTGTAACATCGTATTTTTTATGCTTTTAAATCAGGTTGCTGATTTAGAGACTGTTATCTTTTTTAACTACCTAAATTTGTATGTTTTGAAAAATCCTTTCTTTCTCCTGTCAAATTTAAACACTCAAGAGCAAAATTTTTTATCCGACATATCCGAAGGAGTCTATTTCCTAACTATTCAGCAAGAAGATAATCTATTATTTCAAGATAAATTAATTATCATTAAGTAATCCCTCAGAAGAGATAATACACAACTTGTGTGTTATCTCTTTTTAAATATAGTGAAATGAATTTATTAAGAATTTATATAATTATTGGGTTTATTCATATTTGTATAGTTGCCCAGGGACAAAATAGCTTCAGTAAGTCATTTGATATTGATGATCATACAGATAATGGAGTTAAGGTAATTCAACTAGATACCTTGCTAATAACGCATTCCATTTCAAGATGCAATTATCCATTGAATGACGGTTGTACGGGTATTGTTTGTACCAATCTATCAGGCGAATTGAAATGGATAAGGGATTTAGATACTATAAGTGCCAATGGTAATGATGGGCTTATTATCTATGATGACATTATATACGTGGGAGCTATTGATATAGGTACTCCCACCCGGCCCATTCGAATAACATCTCTGGATTTAGAAGGAGATGTTTTGGAATCCATTTCCATTGAAAATGACTTAAATATACCAGCCATTCGTAGTATCCTAAAAATAGAAAATGGCTGGCTTTTAAATATAACGGAAGAACTCTCCGAAAATCACCGTTTTGCGTCTTTGCTATGGTTAGACGAAGGTTTTAACATTATCCAAAAGAAAACTTACAGTGATCTCACCTACCATTTTTGGGTACAGGAATTGATTGATCTGGGCGATGATGGCTTTGTCGCTTCGGGTACCTACCGTACACCGGAGTGGTCACAGGAACACAGTGTGATCAAAATAGATGTGAACGGGAACGTGGAATGGACTTTTCGTTTGCCACCACCGTATGCGAACGGGCCGACGAATTTAGCAATAGCAGATGACGGTAACTTTATAGTTAGTTATCCTTTATATGATTTTACGATCTTTCCGGATTATGATCGTCCCTATACGATTCAAAAAATGACTACCGATGGAGAAGTTCTATGGCGACATATTTTTT
The DNA here is from genome assembly GCA_938008185.1 of uncultured Saprospiraceae bacterium. GTDB lineage: Bacteria > Bacteroidota > Bacteroidia > Chitinophagales > Saprospiraceae > JALZUU01. The sequence goes on along the minus strand of CALLLR010000067.1, from coordinate 21,027 downwards.
ATAATTTAGGACCACAAACCATTGCTGAGTTTATTATCGCCGAAAATGGGGATATTGTTGGGGTAGGTAGTGATCATGTCGATAATGGACAAATTTTTGAGATTCACGGGTTCTTATTTAGAATGACTCAGGATGGGGAATTATTATGGAAAAAGGCTATTGCGGATTACCGATATGGTTTTCCTTATAATGCTTTTAATAACCTGACTGAACTGGAGAATGAGGACCTTGTGATGACTGGGTCAATTTTAGATACTAGTACTATTAATCTCAGCCAAGAACCCCTCAACACCTGGCTCCTCCGCACCGACGCCAACGGTTGTATCTATGAAGCCTGCGAAGACATTACCCAGGTGGTCCCGACCCGTAACCTCTCGGAGCAGTTGGATCTGTTTGAAATATGGCCGACGGTGAGTACGGATGAGGTGGAAATTGTTCCTCGTGGAGAGGTTGTCAGTAGTAGTCGATGGAATATAAGTGTTGCTAGTCTGGCGGGTCAGCCTTTACAGAATATACCCGTGAATCGTTTTCCTTATACGCTTTCCGTGACGGATTATCCAGCGGGTATTTATTTTGTTCGCCTGAAGAGCAAGGCGGGGGAATTTCAGGTGCTGAAGATGGTAAAAATGTAGCGATGATTCTATTTTAAACTTGAATAGAGATTGTACGACCAAGTGTGTCATTTGGCATGGCCTGGCACCTTGTATTTCTAAAGGAAAGCTTCCGCACTGACACACTCGTATTTTTAGAGGACTGTCCCCTTGAATAATTTTTTTTAAAAAATAAAAACCAACCACCATGAAAAAATATATAATCTTCCTCCCGTTCCTTTTCTGCACGCTCTCCGTCTTCGCCCAATCCCTCATCGGAGAAAACAAACAATGGTATATCGGTGAAGTCTTTATCACCCAGCCTCCAGTCACTTTCATACTGAAAATGGAAGGCGATACCCTCATAGACAATAAGCTGTATAAAAAAATATATACTACCAGAGATACCGCCAATCAGGAATGGACCCTTTTAAACGAATTGATCCGGGAAGACAGTACCAAGAAAGTATGGATACGTAATTATTCTATGGATGAGCCAGAAGAAATATTACTGTATGATTTTAATCTGGTAGTAGGAGATAGTTTTGCAATCAATTTAGATAGTGATTTTACGTGTAAAATTCCGGTAATAAATGTAGACTCAATTGTGTTATCCAATGGAGCATTAAGAAAACGCATTACCTTTTCTTTTCAGTATTTTGGAGATACCTTTGAAGAAATTTATTGGATAGAAGGAATTGGTAGTCAGTTTGGTTTAATAACTCATCTTTATGGTTATTGTGGATGGGTTGATTATGGCCGATGGCTCAGATGTTATTTCGAAGATGGCCAGCGACAGTTTGGTCAGGTTCCGGATGGAGAATGTTTTTATGAGTTCATTACCAATACGGATGATTTGGATACGCAGTCCAGTTTTAGTATATATCCCAATCCGGCAACCGACAAACTTAGGGTTATATCCTCAGATAATCGTCTTATTACCGAATGCCTACTGACCGATTTTCAGGGAAGAATTATCATTGATAAATTAGTGAATAAAAGTAATTTAACTTTAGATTTACTTAATGTGATGCCAGGTATTTATTTGATAAAAATTATTGACGAAGGAGGCCGGTTAACTACGAAAAAAGTAGTTGTAACTGATTAATTAATAATGGGAAGCAGTTCGATACTGCTTCCCATTATAAAGTTAGGAACCATGAAAAAAATATTTTTTTTAAGTTTATTAATTTTTAATGCCTATTTGCTGGTTTCCCAGCAATACGGCCATATCTTATTCACAATACCCGAACAGAATTTATTACCAAATTCTTTTTATCAACTAGAAGATCGATTTATTGTTCCGACCATATACCCAGATACTATTTCTTCGGTGATTTCTTTCGATTCGGAAGGAGAGGAGCGTATAGATTTTCTTTATGAGAATAATTTTAAGTTTGCTTCCTACCCATATACGCGGATCGGAGATCAACTATTTTTCTATGCCAAGGATAGAAGAATTGAAAATGATCTACGTATTCGTAAACAGAATCTAGGATTTGAAATGATTTGGGAAAAAAAGTATCAGGTGAGCGAAGACTATTCCTTTCCCGTGACACTCCTTAGTATTGATGACTATCTTTATACCACGGCCATCAATCAACGTACGGAACCTTATCAAAGAGTGATTAATCTAAAAAAGATTGATACTCTTGGAAATGTAATTTGGTCAAAAAATTATGGAGATAACCTACAAAGGTCATTAGCTTATCAAGCCAAAGTCACGATGGATAAAAATATCCTAATATCTGCCAAAAGAGACGTTTACGATGTAAATGTACCAGCTCACAGTCAGCTTCTAAAAGTAGACACGGCTGGTAATATCATCTGGCACGCCATCGGTATGGAACAGTTTCCTAACGGTGCGACCAGGACGTCCGTAGCAGAACTATCTAACGGACAGATTGTACAGGGATACGATGTGGATAAATGGGGAATGCCTGACTGGATTGCTGCGGGCTGGAACGAAAGCCCATTTAGGATAGATTGGTACGATGCCGATGGTAATTTTTTATTTTATAAATATTTGCTATCTCCCATAACCGAGGAGGTAGGGAGTGTTAATCTGATTAACGGGCAGGGAGATTATTTTTTTGCGATTGGTAATACCCGAAATGTTGAAACTCAGGAAGAGCATGGTTTTATTCTTAAGATGAACCACCAGGGTGATACTATCTGGACGAAGAAGTATCAACATCCAGGATATACAGAAGCAGGTAACTGGAATAAATTTCGGGACATGATTGAACTTGAAAATGGAGATTTGATGCTCATTGGTACGGCAGCGAAATTAGTGGTAGGCGAGGATATCCCAGTCTGGGTCATGCGAGTTAACGAACATGGCTGCCTTGGTGGTACAGAATGCGGTGATATAGTTATTACCAGCACCAATGAACTGGAGAAGACTCTGGTTAACGCTATAAAAATCTATCCCAATCCCCTTCAGGATCGCTTAACTTTAGAATTTTCAACCGCCGATTTTTCATTCACAGAAATCCATATTTTCAACACGCTGGGCACCTCCGTTTATCGCCAAACAAATGCTTCCAATATTAGAGAAATTGATACGAGCCAACTGAGTCCAGGAATATATTTTATGTTACTAAAAGATAAGTCAGGTGTACGGTATACGCAACGGTTGACCAAGCAATAATTTAATAGTATTAGAAAAAACGCCCAAACCGGATTCCCGATTTGAGCGTTTTTTATTTTAAAAAACTATGCTGAAGCAATTAATTCTATAATTTCTGCTTAATCAATTTCTGTGGAATAGAGCGCTTCCCTTCCGCTTTTACCCAAACAAAATAAATACCGGTCGGTAAATTACTCGTATCGTAGGTAAAGCGATTCAGTTCATCTTCCCCAAAGGACTGGCGTAATAATATCTGTCCCATCTGATTGCTGACCATCAATTCAAAGGCTTGTCCTTGTAGTTTATCCAATCCAATTACCACGCGATCCGTAGCTGGATTAGGCGCCAGATTAACCATTTCCGCATCACTAAAGAAAAATTCTTCCTCACCCCTCATGCTGGCACTGCTCGCCCCGATCACCGCCGTATAATCTTCTACTTCCCCAAAGGGAACGATGCCACAAGGATCGGCAAAAGCATCTCTGGCTACAATTACCCGCATGCTGGTCGAGCCATCTAGCGCACCGTCCGGAATGGAAAGATTACTGGCCTGGGCAACACTGGTTACACCACTGCCACTCGCCGGAGCGGCAACTACCGCTTCGTAGAAAATTTCGTCGGCTTCGTAAATATCATTCTGATTATAATCGATCCACACGCGCCAGTAAGCATCAGCCGTTACGTAACTGTATTCTGCTGTAAGGGAAATATCATTGTTACCGTCTTTTCCTAACATCATCACCGTACTGGTAAAGTCAGAATAGGTAGACTTGCTGGATGCTTTTGTTGTTCCATTAACCGTCACTTCGCTGACCCATTCGTGCCAGGGGAAATCACTATCTGCTTCACAGTTTGGTTCCCCCGTTGGCGGTGTAATGGTTCCATCAACGGTAAAAGGTCGAGTGTCTAAGTTATTATTTTCGTTAGATTCGGTGATGACCTCATCAAAGTCTGCCTTGGCAATTAAGAAATAATTACCCGGAGCCGTATTTGCCGGAATGGTGATGGCGCCCGTAATATCAGAAATCGTTCCGATACCCGTATTACCCGTGGGTACTTCGCCGACCAACACGTCGTTAACGCTCAGCGTGGCATCGGTACTCAGCACAAAACCAATTCGGTAGCTGTCCGTTACGATGGCCGTTCCGGCGTTCGTCAGATCAAAGTTGAAACTCGCTACGTCTCCTGGATTACCACTATAATTGCCACCCGCAAAGGCTACCTGAAGATCGGGTTGATTCGTTGGAGGAGTGACCACACCGTTGGTCAAACAGATATCATCTGCGATTAATTCACCATCTCCAAAACCTCGTACGGAGATTTCAATAAATGCCGTATTGGCCGGTGCGGTTTCCGTTTTTTCGTAAAGTGTATAAGCAGATCCAACGGCAATATAATCTGTTTCGTTAAGAATAGGCTGGTAGCTACTACTCATATATTTGATGCTGATACCGGCATTTTTATTGCCGCTTCCGCTTCGTAAATAAGCTTTTAAGTTAAACGTATTTCCGGCCGTAGTAGAGAAACTTCTAAATACGCGGCTGCTGCCATTTCCTAGTTCGACGGCGTTACTTCCGCTACGGACATTATTAGAAACAATCGCTATGTTTCCTGCTTGCACCCAATCGGTCAGTCCATTTTCAAAACCGGCATTCGTTAGTAAATTATTTTCACAATCATCCGTTGGAGGAGGAGGTGTACCATCCGAACAAGGTCCAATGGGTAATATTACCTGTAAAAACAATTCGCAGCTATTGGCATTGGTACTATTAATATCCCGGATAAATAAAATCTCATCTCCTCCGGCAATTGGGAAAGGTCCCAGGTTAACGGGGACGTTATAATCGTAAAGACTGTTATTATACCGCCACTGAGAATTAGGGTTGGGAGTAGCTGAAGTAATGGTCGCATCAAAATAATATAAATCATCACCGGGATTATTGGGGGTACCATTATCGTCACAAGTAAAATTGCTGGTCGTTCCCGTCAACGGACAAATTGGTCCATTTGTTCCTTCTTCAATTACTACGGTATAATCTTCTACTTCTCCTACTGCAAAAGTCTCACACGCATTAGGATAAGCACCTTGCTTCATGGATACCCGCATTCGCGTCGCACCGATGGTTGCGGATTGAGGAACGGTAATGTTGGCAAAAGCGGCCGTTGGAGGCGCGGGTGCCGCGGGTGCCGTGGTGATGGTTTGAGCGGCGATTTCCGAATTTTCAAAAACACCATTCTGATTATAATCGATCCATACGCGCCAGTAGACATCCCAGGTGAAATAACTCCATTGACTAACCAGGGTAATTTCCTGCGTAGTGCCCGTCCGCAAAGCCGTTGATGCCTGACCGGTGAAATCACTGTATTTAGATTTGCCGGAAGTATTATTAATGTTACCGAAGAAAACCGTACTTATCCAGTTTTGCCACGGTTGATCTCCTTTACTTTCACAATACGTGTTGGGATTGCTATCTACTGCGCCACTTCCAATCGCAGTACAGCCATTGGTGTCTGTAATGGTGACGGTATAACTTCCTGGAGTGGCATTATTAATATTCGGACCGGTAGAACCGTTGCTCCAAAGATAGGTGTAAGGGGATGTTCCTCCGGTTGCATTGGTGGTGATGGTATTTCCCGAAACAAATATATTTGGCGAAATAGGTGCTGGATTAAAAATTCTGGCACTACCACCGATGGTCACTTCATTAGCATCGATGACCGTTATATTGGTCGGTATAGTTATTCCCAAATTATTGAATGTAAGATTATTTCCCGTATAAATTTCCCCCTGAAAAAGTACTTGATAAGGAGGAGTTCCACCGGTAATGGAAATACTGACAGAACCATCGTTTGCGTCGTGACAAGTAATATTCGTACTGGTTATATTGATGGTCAGTGGATTGTTATCGTCGCCCGTATATTTGACGACCCCATTTCCGTTGAAGTACCAAATTCCGCTAACGGGATCGCTCAAAACGCCTCCGCCCCCGGCACGAACGATAAAGCTATCGTCGTTTGTAAATAATTCGTTATCTGTTCCATCGTTGCGATATAAGCCACCAGCATTAAAAATATCGCCACCGTAAAAATAATCTCCCTGAGGGCTGAATCCGCCGTTGAATCCGCTGAATACATTGGTGGCATATGGTTCAATCGATTGGCCATCAAAGGTGAAATGGGAAGTAGAACCATTGGATCGACCACGGAAGAAAATTTCACTACCGTCGGGGCGACCCGTAATATAGTCTGTGTAATTATCCTCCAGATCACTGTTATCCGTGGTAAAAATAGTGATGGTATTATTTTCTAATTTTGCTAAACCGTTAAAACTGGTAACCCAGGCGACACCGTTAGCATCCACGTAGAGGTTATTGACATCCTCGGGTAAATCTGTAACTTCGGCGTAGTTGTTCCAGGTTTGCGTATTTGGTTGAAAACGAACGAGCCATCTGGTCGTGGGAGAAAAACCTCTGGCCAAAGCATAAATCGTTCCGTCGGGCGCTGATTTAATGGCTTCGATATTATTCGTAGGAATTTGTCCATTGGTATTGGCCGTAGTGTAGTTGGTCCAGCTATTTCCATTATAATGAAAGATCCCATTTTGTTGGGTTCCGACCCAAAATTGGTTGTTATCCGTAGCTGTTAAAGAAACCAGTCTTACGGTCCCATCGATCGGGCTATTGGCACGATGAAAATAGCTAATGGCTCCGGAAGCAAGATTTAGTTTAGAGATTACCTGACTGCCGCCGATGGTGTAAAGATTACCACCCGCATCAAAATCCTGTTCTAAACTACTGTTTCCGTTTGCCACAAATCCTGCGTATTTTACTTCCCAGTTATTGCCATCAAAACGTTGTAAACCTTCTTTAGAGGTGAAACCTCCTTGACTTAAGTAGAGGTTATCATTCGCATCAACCATAATATCATAAATCGCACTAGTGGTAACCGTACTATTATTTGGTGTGTAGGTGATCCAGCTATTTCCGTTCCAACGCTGTACGATATTTCCGCCTTGCGCAAATGTTCCAATCCAAATAGTTCCATCAGTTTCTACGGCAATACGTGGAAAGCTAACGATTGTTTGTGCAATTAAAGTAGAAGTAGTACTACCTGCTGCAATACGATAAATACTTCCGTTCGAAGTCGAGTAATACAAATCTCCATTTTCTAAATATTGGAGGTCATAAATAGCGGTACTACTGGTTGGACCTCCAACGATAAATTGAATTCCAAATTCTGCCGTCCAGGTAGCCAGTCCACGACCAAGAGCAAGGGTCAAGTCACCAGATGGGCTCATGGCAGTAGCGTTCATACCATTTGAGAAGACACCAAGGTTATAGGTTTGCCACTCGCCGTCATCGTAGACCGAAATATCTGAGTAGGTAACGGCGTAGATTTTACCGTCTGGTCCAGCTTCGAGGAGTTCCACTGAATTTGTAAAAATTCCGGGTGTGTTTAAACTATTAAAAATGGTCCAGGTGTTACCGTCATAACGTTGAATAGGTCCATAACCACTCGCCGTCCAGATATCCCCATTGGGAGCAATTATTACTTCAAGACCAGTACTGATCGGAGTGGTTAGGTCTCCGGTAGCAGTCCGGCTGATTACTTCGATGAGGTTTCCATTCAGATCATAGTGTAAAAGACCATTGCCAGCATTGACCCAAATGGTTTGATCTGGCGCGTTGGTTAAGCCTCTGGTGGTCGAATGCCCCTGGTAGTTAATAAATTGGGCGGAAAGGGAATTGCTGAATGCTAGAAAAATCAGCATAATTAGACCCGTAAATGTCTGATAATTTAAATTTCTGAAAATCATGATTATAAATTTGGTGGTAAAAAAGTAAGCGGGTAAACGGGGTGTTTACCATAATATACAAAAATTCTAAAAGAAAAGAACTGAAAGAAGGGCCTTAGATTCCATACAAAGATAAAATAAATTTTAAAAAGATGCCCTCTAATCATTTATTTTTAAAACCAAGATTTAAGATGTTTAAGGCTTTTACGAAGTGATTATCTGGATTTGACCGAATAAATATCCTTTTTTGGGTATGAGGATGAATGAAAGAAAAAGACTGAGCGTGTAGCAACATGGTGCTGATCCCTAATTTTTCCCGCAAATATTTGTTGTGCTTGCAATCACCGTGAGGCCGATCGCCAATCACGGGATGTCGCAGGTGTGCAAAATGTTTTCTGATCTGGTGAAAGCGTCCGGTCTTTGGGATAACTTTCACCAACGAATAGCGTGAAGTAGGGTAGCGACTGATGGCGTGGGGGATTTCCGTTTGGTCGAGCGTCTGATAATCGGTGAGAGCTGGCTGTTTTTGGTGGTCGGGTGAACGAGCGAGTGCATAATCAATGGTCCCCGTTGCCGGTAAATGACCGCGTACGACGGCCAGATAGGTTTTTTCAATTTGGTGCTCCCGAAATAGTTCAGACAAGCTACCGGCGGCTTCTTTTGTTTTTCCAAAAATCAAAACGCCCGAGGTCATCCGATCCAGGCGATGCACCGGAAAAAGATGGTACCCGACCTGATTTCTCAATAATTGTAAAACAAAAATGGTGTCTTCACTGATCCGTGTACGGTGTACCAGAATACCAGATGGTTTATGAATGGCAATGAATTCAGCGTCTTCGTAAAGAATATGAAAGGATGCAGGTGTCAATTTTATATTCAAAGTAACCCAATTTTATGATATAAAGTGTCCCCGTAACAGAATATTGGTAGCCGGTATTTTCTAATCCCTTTAATTGTGATTCTGGCAGGCGTAATTAAAATTTTTATCCACTAATACTATCATTATTATCTTCTATATTTGTGTTTTTCTTTTACTGAATATTTTCACTGAACAACTTCCATAAATTATTATAATCAAATAAAATGAAATTCGGAACAAAAGCCATCCACGCTGGTATCGAACCTGATCCAAGTACGGGAGCGATCATGACGCCTATTTATCAGACCTCTACTTATGTACAGAACGCACCGGGCGACCATAAAGGCTATGAGTACGCGCGGACCAAAAATCCTACCCGCACGGTGCTGGAAAAAAATCTGGCGGCACTTGAAAACGGTAAGTATGGTATTTGTTTTTCCAGTGGAATGGCAGCGATGGATGCGGTTATGAAATTGCTCAAGCCGGGCGACGAGATTTTATCTACCAACGATTTGTATGGTGGTTCTTATCGCCTGATCACCAAGATTTATGAACCCTTTGGACTCAAGGGGAAATTTGTAAATATGCAGGATGCGTCGGCGATTGAAAAGCAGATTACCAAAAATACAAAATTGATTTGGGTAGAAACACCAACTAATCCCATGCTCAGTATTGTGGACATCAAAAAAATCTGCCAGATTGCCAAAAAGAAAAAAGTGATGGTCTGCGTAGATAATACTTTTGCTTCTCCTTATTTACAAAATCCATTAGATCTCGGTGCGGATATGGTCCTGCATTCTGCGACTAAATATATTGGTGGTCACTCGGATGTGATCCTGGGAGCGGTTGTAGTAAAAACTAAAAAGTTAGCAGATCAGTTATATTTTATTCAAAATGCGGTAGGTGCGGTACCGGGACCACAAGATTGTTTTTTGACATTACGAGGAATCAAAACTTTACACGTTCGCATGGAGCAGGCCTGTCGCAATGCCAGGCGCATTGCCAAATATCTCAGCAAACATCCAAAAGTTGGAAAGGTATATTATCCTGGTTTTAAAAATCATCCCAACCATGATATTGCTACTGCACAGATGCGTAATTACGGTGCGATGGTTTCTTTTGATTTTATAAAAGATGATTTTAAGACCGCTACCAAGGTGCTTAAGAATACACACTTATTTGCGCTGGCAGAATCTCTTGGTGGTATCGAATCGCTCATTGGGCACCCGGCTACGATGACCCACGCTTCTATTCCTAAAAAGGAAAGAATGAAAGTAGGTCTGACAGATTCTCTGATTCGTCTCAGTATTGGGATCGAAAATGTGGAGGATTTGATTAACGATCTGGAGCAGGCGTTTGAGGTGATTTAGGTGGTGGTGGGTTAATCAGTTAATCGGTGATCAGTTAATTAGTGTTTTTCTCTTATGGATTTGGTTAATCGGTTTACTAGTGCTTAGTTAATCAGTTTTTTTCCGCGATCGCGGGCACTGATTAACTGATCCGCACATCAACTCTTCCCCTTTCCCGGTTTTTTATTCAACCGTCTTTCCTTCTCCAACTCTTTTTCCGAAGAAGACTCCGTTTCTTGTAAGCTTGGTGAAAATAGCAAATCTGTACTGGAGAAACTCCCCCGAAAATTATCCGCCAGCGTCACTACTTGCAAAAGGGCATCTTCAAACTGAGGCCGGGTGAGTTCGCGTAGCGGATGGGTATAAACGCTCATGACCAACTCTTTGAAAAAACAGTATTTGGCGTCGAGGGCAGAGTGAAAGTTGGCTTCCAGTAATTTATCTGCTTCTCCGGTTTTTAACGAATCAATTTCTAAAAAAGGTGTGAAAATACGCATCCGATTATTTAGTTCATCCGTCAAAATAAAGACCAGTCGTTCCTGGTAAATCATCTGCCAGTTGCCAGGAGTACCTTCCAGAAATTCAACTTTCTCCTTTAAAATACGTTCCATAATCTGGTTGTTCATCCCTTGTTGTACCGTGGGTGCCTCCTGACCGTAAAGTGGGGAAAACAGGGCGAAAATGTGGATGATTAAGGGGAATATTAATTTCATGGAATAGCTTTTGGTAAAGAATAAGGGTTGAATATGTTTAGTCATTTTACTTTATTAACGTACTTATGTCAATTTTAGCATTTCTGTGTATCTTATTAATTATTGTCCTATTTTTAAAACAATTATCCGAACCGCTCTGTTTTAAGATATAGCAACTATTTGCGAATTATGATGGACTCAGAAAAAATATTGCAATCGGGTATTCTGGAACAATACGTTTTAGGGTTGGTTTCTGACGAAGAATCTGCTGAGATAGAGGTCTATATGGTTGCCTTTCCGGAGGTAAATGAGAAGGTACAGCGCCTGCGTTCTTGTATGGAACATTATACGGGACTTCACGATATTTCTTCCCCAAAAAAGAGTAACTTATCAGCTGTTGAGTGTAATGAATTGTCCGATAAGGCCCGAAAGCATTGTCTCTCCGTAGAAACGAAATTTGGTCAGCCACAACAAAAAGAGCAACTCGCCGAGATGCAAAACCATACCCGGCTGCTCACGGGACTAGCCAGTATTTCGATTATTTTCTTTGCGGGATTGTCCATCTATTTCTACCAAAAACAAGCCAGCGAAACAGCTGCCCTGACGGAAGTTCAACGGGAGCTTTTGGCACTGAAAAAAGAATACCAAATGATGGTCTCGCAAACGAAGATAACCACGCCGGATAATTCTTTTCTCAAAGACGAAACGACCAGAAAGATGAACATGAAAGGAGTAGGCGTCATGCCAGAAGCTGAAGTCATTGTTTATTATAATCCAAAAGAGAAACGTACCGTACTTGATCCAGTAAGCCTTCCTGAAGCGCCCAAAGATCACCATTATCAGTTATGGGCAGCAGTTGGTCAACGTAACGTAGATATGGGAAAGATCAATCAGGGACGAAAAAAAAATAGATTGATTCCAATTGATTTTGTTGCCAATGCGGATGATTTCACTATTACCCTTAAGTCTAATGCTGATCAACCTTCAGAAAAAGGGGATACTTGTCTGGTTGTTTATCGGTAATAAAAAAGACAGAGTTTTGGACTGTACGATCAAGTATGTCATTTGGCATCCCGCACCTTGTGTTCCCCCCTGATTCAGGAGGCAGGCCTAAAGGAAAGCTTTTGCGCTGACACACCTTAGAGGACTGTTCCTAATGCCACGGAACCTAAATACCTAACCGTTTATTTACCTACCCAGCGTAAAAAATCAGGCATTGCCACTGCCCAGGTAGCTGGCTCGTGTCTACCTTCTGAAATCTCCAAATAAGTAACTTCCTCATCCGTGTATCCCAGATTTTTCAATATTTTGATTAAAAATAACGTATCGTCAATTGCGTCAATTACTCCATTTTTATTACGATCAGAAGTCTCGTCATTAGTACCAGCTTGAAACCATAATCTTAAATCAGATCTTTTGGTACTCGTGTCTACCAACCGGTGCATGATTAGATTGGCATCCGGATAATGTTCATCATAAGGCATGGATCGCCACCAGAGCGAGCCGGAAAATATACCAACACACCGAAAATGGGCAGGATGTTTCCACGCCAGGTAAATTGCGGCTAAACCGCCCAGCGAAAAACCAGCCACACTATGCTTAAAGTTACCTTCTGCCGCCCGATAATCCCGTTGTAATAATGGTAATAATTCTTTGAGTATAAAGTCGTTGTGCTGGACGGAGCGATTACCCCGGCCTGCGTAGTCTTCAATTACTCCAGTTCCATACTCCTGCATTCGATCTCCGGCGACGACGCCAGCGACGATGTGAAAAGGGAGGTATTTTTTTTGATAAGCGGTTTTAAGTTGATCCGTAAAATTCATCCTTTCCAAATCCTGCCCATCGTGGAAAAATAAAACGGGATAGCTTTTGGACGTCGTTTCGAATCCGGGAGGTAGATACAATTCAACGACCACTTCTCGATCCAAATATTCGGAATGAATATTTTTGGTAAGAATGGTGATCTCATCAGGTACTGGAGGCGGAGCCGTTGTCGTATCTGGAGTTTCGTTAAACCAGCTCAGGATATATTTTATTATTATAGAAATAAAATTCATGCGTATGATCCTTTCAATCAGTTTTTTTTAAAAATATATAATTCGCCCGCAAATTTAGTGCAAATTTTAGAAGTATAATTTTATCTTTACCAGCAGACTTTGCATTTACAGTTTTCATAGAGAGCAGGAATTTATTTTTAAGATAAAAAACGAAACTAACAAACTATGCAGGAAAATTATTATAAATGGTATTCCCCGGCTTTAAGTATGGATTTTGAAATGTTGCGATTTGGACATCGGGGCTATCCGGTAATTGTCTTTCCGAGTACGATGGGACGGTATCACGAGAGTAAAGATTTTAAGCTGATCGATTCAGCTAAGTGGTTTATTGACGAAGGATTGATTCAGATTTACTGTCCGGATAGTATTGATAAACACAGTTGGTACAACAAAGGCGTTCATCCTGCCAAGCGAGTAGAAAATCATATGTGGTACGATCAGATGGTGAAAGATGAAATCGTAGAGAAGATTCGCTGGAATACCGGGGTAGGAAAAGTAGCGGTTACCGGAGCGAGTTTTGGAGGGTACCACGCGGCCAATTTTGCCTTTCGGCATCCTCATTTGGTGAGTCACCTGTTTACTATGAGTGGCGCTTTTGATATCAAGACTTTTCTCGATGGTTTTTATAATGATAATGTTTATTTTAACAATCCTGTGGATTATCTGCCCGGCATGCAAAATGATAATTTGTACAACCTGAAAATTATTCTGGGTACTTCAGATTGGGATATTTGTAAAGATGCGAATCTGAAGCTATCTCATATTTTGAATGAAAAAGGAATCAACCACTGGCTGGATCTACGTCCCGAACGTAAACACGACTGGCCGACCTGGCGAGAAATGTTTCCTCACTACTTAAGTACGATTCATTCGTAGTCAAGCAAATATTTTATTTTTTAAAACATAATAAGAAAAGAAAATACCCACAATAACATGAAAAAAATAGGAATCTTATTCGGACAAGAAAACACCTTCCCGGAAGCATTTGTAGAACGTGTAAACAGTAAAAAGGTATCTGGTGTAAAAGCAGAACTATTGCACGCCGAAGAATTGATGCAGGGAGAAGATACGGGCTATGCGGTCATTATTGACCGAATTTCGCAGGACGTGCCGTATTACCGTGCGTATTTGAAAAATGCTGCGCTCAATGGAACCGCGGTCCTCAATAATCCTTTCTGGTGGAGCGCTGACGAAAAGTTTTTCAATAATTGTCTGATGGAAAAAATTGGCGTACCCGTTCCGAAGACCGTCCTCTTGCCATCTAATGAAATGCCTGCGGACACGAATGCTAACTCTTTTCGGAATATGAAATATCCCATGGACTGGGAAAAAATATTTGACTATATCGGCGGCTTTCCAGCCTACATGAAACCGTTCTCCGGCGGTGGTTGGAAGAATGTTTATAAGTTAGAAAGTAAGGAAGATCTCTGGAAGTCACACAGCGAAACCGGACAGCTGGTCATGATGTTACAGGAAGAAATACAGTTTGAAGCCTACTACCGAATTTATTGTCTCGGTGGAAAATACATCCATTTTATGGAATACGAACCACGTAATCCACACCACCTGCGGTACGTCATGGATCCCAAGCCAATTGAGAAAAAGATGCTCAAAAAAATGACGGATATTGTTCTTAAAATAAATCATTCTTTGGGGTATGATTTTAATACGGTCGAACTAGCGGTCAGAGATGGTATTCCGTATGCGATTGATTTTTGTAATCCTGCTCCCGATGCAGAACTCACCTCCGTAGGCGAAGCTAATTTTGAGTGGGTCGTTGAAAACGCAGCCAACATGGCCATCGAAAAAGCCAAAGCACACAAAGCTGGTGGGGACAATCTGACCTGGGGAACTTTTGTCCGGCAAGGAGTCCAAGGCAAAAAAGTGAAAGCGGGAACGGCCAAACGCAAGTAAATTTGTTTATCTTTGAAAGAAGAGGTGTCCTTTAAATACAATGTAATCCAAGTTGATCAAACTTACTTGGGGTTACAGTTTATTAAACACCATAAAATATTTAAAGATGAAAAAAGGCAAATTAGCGATTTTGGATCTTTACGACGGTGAACCCAATCAGGGAATGCGAGCGATTAAAAATATTGTAGATCGTTACCAGGAGCATTTTGATTGGAAGGTTTTTGATGTACGTGGTAAAGCGGAGCTTCCCGGAACTGATTGTGATGTTTATATCAGTAGTGGTGGGCCGGGTAGTCCACTAGATGGCGACGGTGTGTGGAATAAAAAACTGTTTGATCTGATCGATAAACTCTGGGAGATAAACCGCAGTAAAAAAGGAACTAAAAAATATGTTTTTTTTATCTGTCATTCCTTTCAGATGGCCTGTGATCATTTTGATTTAGCGAGAGTGCTTCCCAGAAAATCAAGATCTTTTGGAACTACTCCGGTTCATAAGACCCAAGCCGGAAAACAGGAACGGTTTTTTGCACAGTTGTCTGATGTTTTCTGTGCGGCTGATTTTCGATTTTGGCAGGTAGTACAGCCGGATTATGATATGTTTTTAGAAATGGGTGCTAAAATTATGGCGCTCGAAAAAATTCGCGAGCATATTCCGCTCGAACGGGCCATCATGGCGGTACGTTTTTCGGAGGAGATGTTTGGTGTGCAGTTTCATCCCGAAGCAGATCCCGAAGGAATGTTGATTCATTTTAGCAAACCGGAAAATAAAACCGTAATTGTCGCAGAACACGGTCAGGAAAAATTTGATCAGATGATGGAAGACTTAAATGATCCTCAGGCGATTCCTCTGACTTACGATACGATTCTGCCCAACTTTCTGGACGAAGCGGTCCGATCGCTGGAATTGGTTACGGTTTAGAGTGTTCTGGATTAGCTATTAGCCACCGGCCTCTCTGTATACATGCATATAAAATAACTTTATTAACGGTCGAGTTAAATTAGGGCAACTACTTAAAATCATTAATTTCCTCACGTTTTAGAAAGTCAATAGCCAAATGCTAAAAGCCAACCGCCGAATTTGGCTAAAGTCGAGCTAGACTCGTTATTACAAATAAAACAAAACACGCGTGCACGCTTCTCAACGACAGTTATTCAATCAGCAATTTTCGCCCGAACGGTATATAAAACTAAAAGACCTTATTTCGGCTGCTCATAATCACGAGCCTGCTTTCAGGATCAGCGAAACCCCCATTTTTTTAACGCCGAAACTGCGTACACAGCTGCTCGAAGCTTGCGAAGAAATCAGCGAAACATTACTGGATTCAGATTTTAAACAAAAATCTCAGGCGGCTATTTTACCAGGACAGGAAGTACCGGGAGAAGATGACCACACTACTTTTTTACAACTGGACTTTGGGATTTGTGATGATGGGAATGGGAATCTTATTCCGCAACTCATCGAGATACAAGGCTTCCCAACACTCTACTTTTTTCAGGAATTATTAGCGCGTAGCTTCAGAACGGCTTACGATATCCCGGATTATTATCAGTCTTTTTTTGGTGGATTAAATGCGGAAAAATATATCGAAAAATTGCGTAGCCTAATTGTTGGAAGCAGTAATCCTGAAAATGTGGTGCTCCTGGAAATTGATCCTCATCACCAGGCTACCGCCATTGATTTTTATGCGACCAACGCCGCCATCAAAACACCCATTAAATGTATCAGCGAAATTAAAAAATCAGGTAAAGATTTATATTATGTCAACGAACAAGGTCAAAAAATCGGTGTCGAAAAAATATATAACCGGATCATTTTTGATGAGCTGGAAAGACGTCCGGAATTCATCAGAGAATACTCCTTATCGGATGAAGTCAACGCCCAATTTATCGGTCATCCCCATTGGTTTTCCCGGATTAGTAAGCACACGATGCCGCTCATCAAAAGTAAATACAATCCTTATTGTTCCTTCCTGAGTGACCTCCAAACCATTCCGGATGATTTACATAATTACGTATTAAAACCACTCTTTTCTTTTTCTGGTAGTGGTGTCATTATCAATGTAACAAAAGAAGCTGTCGAAAAAGTAACCAACCCGGAACATTTTATTTTACAAAAGAAAGTTAAATATCAACCAGCTATTCAAACGGCGAACGATCCCGCTAAATGCGAAATCAGAATGCTTATGGTCTGGGAAAAAGGGGCGGCCCGCCCAGAAGTAGTTAATAATCTGGTACGGCTCAGCAAAGGCGAGATGGTCGGTGTAAAGTACAATCGGGATAAAGATTGGGTAGGAGCGAGTGTGGCTTTGCACGATGTACGATCGTAAGTTTTTATTTTGAGATTAAGGAATGATGATATCCAATATTCAATATCCAATATTGATTGTGCCCTCAACGATTCAACACCTCAACAAGCGAAGCGCCCCTCACCGCTCAAAAACGATTATCTTTGTAGAATGAATTATCTTACACTTGAAAATGTCAGCAAAACTTTCGGCGAAAAAATCCTTTTTAAAAATCTGAATTTACAAATTAGTCAGGGAGACAAGATCGCGATGGTTGCTAAGAATGGTACCGGGAAAACAACGATGTTAAAGCTAATTGCCGGACTGGAACCTACCGAGGGGGAGGTAGCCAAGATAATTAAAGCCAAACATATTCGTACGGGGTATCTGGAACAAGATCCTTCGTTTCCGGAAGATCAGACCATTATACAGGCCGTTTTTGATTCTGAAAATAAAATGGTTAAAGCTACCCGTGCCTACAACGAAGCCTTACAAAATCCGACCAACGAAACGACCCTGCAGGCGGCGCTCGCCGAGATGGATGACTTAAAAGCCTGGGACTTTGAGGCGCAGATCAAGGAAATTTTATTTAAACTAAAAATAGAACGACTCGACCAAAAAATAACGACGCTTTCCGGAGGACAACGCAAACGCCTGGCCCTCGCCAAACTGCTTATCGACGAACCCGAATTTGTCATCATGGATGAGCCTACCAACCATCTGGACCTGGAGATGATCGAATGGCTGGAAGACTACTTGAGTAATTCTAAATTGACGGTTTTTATGGTTACGCACGATCGTTATTTTTTAGAAAAAGTTTGTAACACGATCGTAGAGCTACATCGTGGTAATCTCCATAAATACCGAGGCTCGTACTCTGATTATCTGGAGAAAAAAGCCATGCGACAGGAGAATGACGCCGTGGTATTGGATAAGACCAAAAAATTGATGCGAAAGGAGCTAGAGTGGATGCGTCGACAACCGAAGGCGAGAGGAACAAAAGCCAAATCCCGTGAAGACAAATTTTACGAAATTGAAGAGAAAGCCTCACAAAAGGCAGATAATGAAGATTTACGGATTGAGATCAAAGGTGCCCGACTCGGTAGTAAAATTCTCGAAGCACATAACATCAGCAAAAGCTACGGAGAACTAAATCTGGTAAAAGACTTTACTTATAAATTTAAGAAAAATGAAAGGGTAGGAATTGTTGGTAACAACGGTGTTGGGAAATCAACATTTTTACAGTTATTAACTAAGCAAATTCGTCCGGATAATGGTCGGGTCGTGATTGGAGATACCGTTGTTTTTGGGTATTATGATCAGGAAGGAATTAATCTGGAGGAAGATAAAAAAGTAATTGATGTGGTCAGAGACGTGGCCGAATTTATTCCATTGGCTAAAGGGCAAAAGCTTTCCGCCATCAATTTGTTAGATCGATTTTTATTTAGCCGGGAACAACATCAAGTGTATGCATCGCAGTTGAGTGGGGGAGAACGCCGTCGTTTGTATCTGTTGACGGTACTCATGGAAAATCCTAATTTTTTAATTCTCGATGAGCCGACCAACGATCTGGATATCTTGACTTTAAATATTCTGGAAGAGTTTTTAATGGATTTTCCAGGGTGTTTAATTATCGTTTCGCACGACCGGTATTTTATGGACAAACTGGTGGATCATCTTTTTATCATGGAAGGCAACGGCGTGATTCGCGATTATAATGGCAATTACACCGATTATCGCTATCTGGAAAAACAACGCGTCCTCGAAGCCGAACGTACTGCCCGCGCTAATCGTCCTAAAACCGAGAAAGTCACCAAACCCGAATCCACAGAACGTAAACTCACTTACTTGGAACGCAAAGAACTCGGTAAGCTTGAAAAGGAAATAGGAAAATTGGAAACAAAGAAAAAAGAAATCATGGCGATGTTCAACAATCCAAATCTGGAAGCCAAAGAGATCGAAAAACTGTCTATTGAACTGGGTGACGTCGGAAAGAAACTGGAAGAGAAGGAAGAACGCTGGATGGAACTGGCGGATGTATAAAATGAATATTGATTATCCAATATTAATATCCATATCAACAATTCGACGACTTGTCCGCGTGATATAGTCGGGCAAGTTCAACAAATCAACAAGTCAACAAATCAACGATTCAACGATTCAACGATTCAACGATTCAACAATTCAACACTTCTTTAACAATGAAAGCTGCTGCTGCCAAAGAAATAAAAACTGCGCTCTCCGAATTATCCCAACCGGATTTGGTGGTACTCTGTCTCCGGCTTTCTCGTTTTAAAAAAGAAAATAAAGAGTTGCTGACCTATCTGCTTTTCGAAGCGGGCGACGAAGAAAGCTACATTGATAGTGTCAAAGGAGAGATTGATTACGAACTGGAACAAATTAACCGGAAGAATTATTTTTTTATAAAAAAAGGAATTCGGAAGGTTCTCCGGATGATTAAAAAATATATCCGGTATTCCGGGAATAAAGAAACCGAAGTCATTTTGTTAATCTATTTTTGTCAACGTCTTCGCGCTTTTCAACCTTCTATTGATCGAAGTCGGGTGCTGAAAAATATGTATCTACAACAGCAGAAAGTGATCCGTACAGCGATTGGAAAATTGCACGAGGATTTACAGTATGACTATTTACAAGAATTAAAAGAGTAATAATTAAATTATTAAACAATAAACGCACTAAAAAATGAAAAATTTACTTAACTTATCAATTTTTTCTTTTATCCTTCTCTTTGGATTTTCTTCCTGTGGAGGCGATTGTGAACCCGGCTCTTTGGCAGAAACCATGGTTGGAACCTGGAGCTACGCGCTTACCTCCGACTCGGCTGAATTTCAAGCGGATGGCACCCTGATAGATCCGGATGATATTATTTTCTCTTTTGAAGCTAACGGTGTGGCATACGATGAAAAAACCTGGGAGATTGATTCAGATGGTAATCTACTGGTTACAGCCTCTAATGGATCACTCTCAAGCGACGCTACTTTTGAGGTTACTGATTTTACTTGTGACGAAGTTACAATTACCGCATTTGGCTTTCCACTTACTTTAGAAAGACAATAAATTTTTTTATAAAAAATGAGACCGTAACTTTCTCTGGAAGGCTACGGTTTTTTTGTGCCTTACGGCAAAAGCCCGCGACCGGAATTCGGAAGTTTCATTCATGTTCGAAATAGGTGTTATTCTAAAATAATAGTGTTTTTGGCTAACGCCCGGTAAACCCTTATCTTTGTCGTAAAATCCATTCGAATGAAATGTATCCAAATTAAAGCAGGTGAAGGACTCGAAAAGATCAAGCTGATAGAACAAGCTACGCCCAATCCCGCCGTCGGAGAAATCCGTGTTCGCTGGCACGCTACTTCTTTAAATTTTCACGACTATCTGGTCGCCAAAGGCGTGCTGCCCGTCGCGGAAGGCAGGGTCCCAATGTCCGACGGAGCAGGAGTCGTAGATGCAGTCGGTACGGGCGTAACCCGTTGGAAAAAAGGAGACAAAGTCATGTCGCTCTTTTTTTCGGATTGGCAACACGGTGCTCCGACCGTAGCAAACACCCAACGCATTTCCGGCGAAACGACCGACGGCTACGCCACCGAATATTCCGTCTTACCCGTCAACGCTGTCACCGCTATGCCGGACAATTACACGTATGCGGCCGCCGCTACGCTCCCTTGCGCGGGCCTTACCGCCTGGCGCGCGCTGATCGTAGAGGGTCAGCTCAAACCCGGTGATTCGGTACTGATCGAAGGGACGGGTGGGATGTCTGTTTTTGCGTTACAGTTTGCTCGAATGGCAGGTGCACAAGTATTTGCCACGACTGGTTCTAACGAAAAAATTGATCA
>CALLLR010000066.1 GCA_938008185.1 uncultured Saprospiraceae bacterium | reverse complement strand
CCAATTAATCATTTCCTCAAAAACATGATCAAGATCGAGCAATAATTTTTCTTTTGTTGGTGTTTCCATAATTAGTTACTTTTAGTTACTATTGTAATATTACTAATTAAAAATCGGTAAAACAACCGGTTCGGCAAACCTCACCAAGTAACATGGCAGTAACTAAAACTGATAATCAGGACCTTATCTTAAAAAATAAAATCGAAATTTTTTTTCAGCGTTCCATTGCTGATAAAAAGAAAACAGGCGTTTGTGTAGTCAAGGATATCATGTCAGTCGTTACGGATAAATGGAGTCTTTTTGTGATTTATAATTTAGGCTATTATCAGGTATTGCGCTTCAACGAACTCAAAAAAAATATCAGAGGAGTCTCTTCCCGGATGTTATCGGTTACCCTGAAAAAGCTGGAAAATCATGAGGTGGTCGTTAGAAAAGTATTTGCGGAGGTCCCTCCCCGGGTAGAGTATACGTTGACGCCATTTGGAAAAGAATTAGCGGATAAGGCGGTAGACTTAAATACCTGGTTTTTAAATTTTGAGGGGTCTTAGTTTGAATTTTGTTATTTGCTTCTCTTTATGAATGAATAAAAATTACAGTATTTACCATTGAGGCAATTCAACGACTGTAATGAAAACAACGATGTTTTTTTACGTTTTAGGAAGCCAATAGCGAAGTTTCTTAGTGAAACAAGCCAGATAAATCAGGTTGTTAAAATAAAGTACGGTATCCCATCTTTTATTTTACTAAAAACACCCAGCAATTTTTTTAGATGAAAATGAAAAAAATATTATTATTTTTCTTTCTGGCAATCTTGGTAAGTTGTCATAACGAAACACCATCTACACCTCTAAAGGTGGTGTTGATGCCTGTTTATAAAAAATACAGCTTCAGACGAGTAGTTGGATTTACCGTGAACTTTACAAACCTTGGAGATAAGCCCATTGGAATATTAAAACCATTTGATGGATCGTTTATCAATCGACTTTATCCACTTTATAATATAGCCTTGACAAATCTTAGAGGCGAGTTCATAAAAAGAGTTCCAATTTGTGGCACTTTTGGTGGCGGTTTATACTCGGGTACTAAATTTCCGGATGATTATTTTGTTGAGCTTCAGTCGAAGGAAACTTTTGAAATTGTAATACCGATCGATAATTTTTTTGAAGTTAAACAGTATAGACTCTATAATTTGAAATTTGAATATCATATGAGCCTTGATGATGAAAGAAGACATTACGACTTTTCTTTTAATAAAGATAAGATCTGGATGGGAAAGGTATCTGGAAATCTTAACTTAATAAGAATAGATAATTAATTCAGATAAGTACGTTGCTCTTCGGGATCAGTCCGCCCGTCCGCTTTAGTTCGCTTCGCTCATGGATCTCCTTCGTCGCTTTCGCGGCCTTCCTTCAACGTACTGTCGTTTCCGCCCGTCCGCTTTCGCGGTTCCTTCATTAATGAACTGTCGTTCATTACCCTTTGGGTTCATTCCGTCATCCTCCTTACAGTCGGGATCAGTCAGTTATCCCACAGATAATCTTCCTTAAATCCATCAATTTCCCGGCGTTCTCTTTTGGTTGGACGACCCGCGCCTTTTTCGCGGCGTTCTGCCTGTGCTTTTCCGACAAACCAGTCTTTAAATTTATTCATCTCCTCGTCCGGCGTCAGATTTTTGTAACAAGGCTGCGCCAGGGTAGCCGAGACTCGTTTGTTGATCAGGTCAATCACTTCAAAGGTTAGGTTAAACCCTTCCTTTTTTACGTGGATAATTTCGTGGCGCGTCACGAGGTAAGACGGTTTGACATTTTTTTCTCCGATCTTTACCCGACTGGATTTACAGGCATCCGTAGCCTGTGACCGGGATTTAAAAATCCGAACACTCCAAAGCCATTTGTCAATTCTTACTTTATCCATCTTATTTACCAATTGATTAAAAAAACAAAAGCACGAAAAACGCTGTCTGCGTCCCTCGTGCTTTTTATGTACGCTATAAAACGAACTAATTTTCTAGCTAAAAAGTTCCGTACCAGCGAAGTGAAAATCACCTTCGATCTGCGCATTTTCGTCAGAGTCAGAACCGTGAACGGCATTTTCTCCTACGTTCGCTGCGTATTTCGCACGGATGGTTCCTTTTTTAGCCTCCTTTGGATTGGTAGCTCCGATTAACTTGCGGAAATCTTCAACTGCATTGTCTTTTTCCAAAATGGCCGCTACGATAGGACCGGAAGACATAAACTTCACGAGTTCTTTGTAAAAAGGACGTTTTTTGTGTACTGCGTAAAACTGGCCCGCCTGTTCTTTAGTCAGTCGGGTGTACTTCATTGCTACAATTTTAAATCCTTTTTTGTTGATCATCGCTAAGATGTTACCAATGTTGCCCGCTGCTACTGCATCCGGTTTGATCATTGTGAAGGTTCTTTTACCTGCCATTACTATAATTTGAGATGGAAAAGAAGGTTGTTTTAAAAAATCCTTTCCGGTGAAAAATGTTATTTAAATTTGAGTTTGCAAAAGTAAGGAAGCTATTCCTAACTTGCAAGGTCATTTTTTTTAAAATCTAATGTTTATAAATTTATTTAAACCCCGATTTGCATAACCATTCCAGTATAAATGCGTAAGAAATTAGGGGTAGAAGGACGGGATCGTTTAATTTACGCTGGCTATGTTGGAAAAACAATGGAGGTCTGCTGGATATTACGGTATTCCCGTTTGTTTTACTGCCTAAAAATTACCAACTTCGCACCTGAATAAAGACACATGGAAAATATTGCTGAACTAAAAACCTTCCTTTCAATTCCCAAAGATATTGTCATCTGTTCCCACCGGAATCCGGACGGCGATGCGATTGGTTCTTCTTTGGGATTATATCATTTTCTCAATAAAATGGGACATACCGTACGGGTGGTCTTTCCCTCGGAATACCCCGACTTTGTTGCGTGGTTGCCGGACGCAGAATCGGTGATTATTTATGATATTGAATCTGATCGGGCGGAAGAGGTGGTAGACCGAGCTGATTTGATTTTTTGTCTTGATTTTAACTCGCTCAGCCGAATTGATCGTTTGGGGGAATACATTGGTGGTAAAGGTACCCCGTTGGCTATGATTGATCATCATTTATATCCGGATTTGAACGCGCTGTACGAGATTTCTGATCCGTCTTCGAGTTCGACTTGTGAATTGGTCTATGACTTTATTCAAATGATGGAAATGCAAAAAGAATTGGACGTTCCGATTGGGGAATGCCTGTTTACGGGAATTTTGACCGATACGGGTTCTTTTAAATACGCTACCTCTCCCAAGCTTTTCAGAATTGTGGCTCACCTGATTGAAATTGGAGTGGATGATTATAAAATTCAGGATTTGATTTTTAATGCACAGTCCGAAAAGCGACTGCGATTACTGGGACATTGCCTGGCCAATCGAATGGAAATTTTACCCGAGTTTCATACCGGTATTATTTATCTGACCCGTAATGATTATGATGTTTTTAATATTCAACGTGGTGACACCGAAGGAATCGTAAATATGATGTTGACCATGAAAAATATAAAAGTAGCCGCTTTCATTATGGAACAACCGACGATTGTAAAACTTAGTCTGAGAAGTAAAGGTGATTTTTCCGTTCAGGAAATTTGTCAAAAACACTTTAAGGGTGGAGGACATAAGAATGCTTCTGGAGGTGCTTCCTATTTTTCTTTAAAAAAGACCATTCAAAAATTAAAAGATATTCTCCCCGAATATAAAACCGCATTAGACGATGCCAAACCTTATTAAGGATATTTTTATGAAACAATGTATAGGCTTAGTTTTAATTATTCTACTATTTTTTGGTTGCCAGGAGAAACCTGCTGCAAATAAAACCGTGGATAAACCGACGGATAAAACTGTGACGACTACGCCGCGGGAAGAGCAACCGCCCGTAGCTAAAAAAGGGGTAACCGCTTCGGGCTATCCGTATGAGCTGCACGTTCAAAATAAAGGACTTCGTCCGATTATTGGCGACGAAGTAGTTTATCACCAATTGTTATTGAAAAATGATAGCGTGGTCCGATCAACTTATTTAGCATTTGAGCCAATTAAAGCCGTGATGCCAGCAAAGGGAGACGTCGCAGATCCACCACCGCCTTCTTACGAAGGAATATTTTTGATGAGTATCAACGATAGTATTACGCTTCTTCAGCCCATGGATTCGGTCAAGAATTATCAACGTCCCCGTTGGTTGAATAAATCAGACACCCTTAAGTACACTTTAAAATTATTGGACATTCGCCGCAAGGAACTAGTGGAGGCAGAACGGGATTCTCTGAAAGGTATCGAGCTGATTATGATTGGGAAAACGAAACAATGGATTAAAGATTACCAGGCAGGGACAGTGGAAAACTTGACGAAAACCGATTCCGGTCTTAGTTACGTTATTCACACGGAAGGAACCGGAAAAGCCGCGGCAACCAAAAAATATATTCAATTACACTACGCTGGATTTAAAATGGATGGATCTATTTTGGATAACACTTATTCCCGAAATCAACCGGCACCTTATCGTGTTGGCAACAAAGGTATTCTGGGATGGGATGAGTTATTACCCAATTTAAAAGAAGGTGGAAAAGCGACCGTTTTCGTTCCTTCGGAATTGGCGTACGGAGCCAAAGGACGGGAACCCAAAGTGGAGCCTAACGAAGATCTGGTTTTTTATTTAGAAGTGGTAAAGGTAAATTAATACAGTGTTGAATCGTTGAACTGTTGATTTGTTGAACTGTTTTTTCAAATAAACAAATAAACAAATAAACAAATAAACGATTCAATGATTCAATAAAAAACAAAAAACATACAAATATGACAGGCGACCAATTAAAAGCCTTGCAGGAGAGGCTACACACCGTAAAACAATATCTTTGACGTCGATCAAAGAAAATTAAAAATAGAAGATAAAAAGCAGCAGACGATGGACCCTGAATTCTGGAATGATCCGGATCGGGGTAAAAAAGTAATGAAGGAACTCAAGTCTCACCAATACTGGATAAAGGTTTACGAAGACCTGAAAACGGCAATTGAAGAGGCAGAAATTCTCAACGAATTTTTTAAAGATGGAGAAGGAACGGAAGCGGAAGTAGCGGCAAAATATCAGGCGGCTCTCGATGCGATGGAAGAGGCCGAATTTAAATCTACGCTCAACAAACCCGAGGATGAACTCAGTTGTATCCTGGAGATCAACGCCGGGGCGGGGGGAACGGAAAGTTGCGACTGGGCAGAAATGCTGTTGCGAATGTACACGATGTACGCAGATAAAAACGGCTACAAATGGAGTCAGATCAGCCGTACGGATGGGGACGTCGCGGGAATTAAATCTGCGGCCATCGAAATTTTAGGAGATTATACCTATGGATATCTGAAGGGAGAAAATGGCGTACACCGGCTGGTACGAATTAGTCCGTTCAACGCACAGGGAAAAAGACAAACTTCTTTTGCTTCCGTATTTGTACATCCGCTGATTGATGATACGATCGAAATCGAGGTAAATCCGGCGGATATCGAATGGGATACTTTCCGAGCGAGTGGGGCGGGAGGACAACACGTTAACAAAACTGAATCTGCCGTCCGGCTTCGACACCTTCCTTCGGGAATTGTGGTCGAATGCCAGCAGGAACGTTCCCAACATCTTAACCGCGAAAAGGCCCTGACCGTTCTGAAATCCCGTTTGTACGAAGCGGAAATTGAACGGCAAAATGCCGAACGGGATAAAGTAGAAAAGGGGAAAACCAAGATAGAGTGGGGTGCGCAAATTCGCTCCTACGTACTGGACGACCGTCGGGTAAAGGATCACCGTAGTAATTACCAAACGGGGAATACAGATGCGGTGTTAGACGGAGATATTCAACCTTTTTTAAAGGCGTTTTTGATGATTAAGGAGTAAAATTTTTCAAAATGGTAAGTTGACATATGAAAGAAATGTTTTGGATGACTTTCTTGTTTGTCTGGATTCATTGTAACGTCTCAAAGCAAACAAGTATTAGCGAGGAGCCGATGTTTTTTGAAATTTCTGCACCGATAATTTCTCCACAAAAAATTATCGATGGAGTTCCTGCAAGTATAAAATATAAGGTTAAAAATACCGGAGATAAAGCGGTGATTCTGGGTGGGGTTAAAGGGACTTGTGGATGTTTGATTCCAATCTGGTATCAAGGGGAAATTCTTCCACAGGATAGTACAGAAATAGTTTTTGATTATAATTCTAAAGGAAAAGGTGCTGTTTTGGGAGCGGAACACGAATATAAAATTTGGGTAGCGTTGAATAATCAGGAGCAGGAAATTATTTTAAAGATGAGGGTGTATTTGGAGTGAATAAGGTTGTATTGGATATTTTTGTTGGAAGATATATAACTATGTGATTACAATAAAAGACTACACCCTCCGGGTGGGCCCACCCCCTTGAATTTGACCGAAGGTCTGTGTATGCCCGCCTAGCAGCGAGCGAAACCAACACCAAACTCCCTGCCGGCCGGACAGGCGGGCTGACGAAGTCTATAACTTGTACAGCTTCGCCACCCTAATGCAGGATCATTCCCACTTTAGTCATGTAATAAAAAACAAAAAAATGCGCGCTGTGAATTCACTATAAAAATCCTGCATTTGCCTTAACTACTGTACTAATCAAGACAACCTGACTGCAAATTACTAAATTGTTTTAAGTATTAAAAATAAAACACAAAATATTTTAAAATTTAATTAAATTAATTTGTGAATCGTCTAAAACTCTTTTTACAATTATCCACCGCCGCCGTTTTCTTCGGTCGTGCCTATCAGCATCTGTATTGGGACGCCCCCTTTCGGACCTTGCTCTGGGATGAGCAAATCATGTCGGGTATCGTTCAGTCATTTTCGTCATTATCCTGGGAGGAGTACATCAACAGTATGGTGGTAGATGACGGAATCAATGCAGTTATTGATGGCTTTGGCTGGTTTTATGTGATTTGTGGAATCATTACGTTGGGAATGAAATGGATGCCCCGAATGATCCAGCGACTTATTTTACTGGGAGGAATAGGACTGGTATTTTTAGCGCTGCTATTGTGGAAAGAAAAATTTTATAGTGTTGGTCAATTTTTTGAATATTCGTTGCAGTTTAGTTTGCCATTCTTTTTTTATCATTTATGGAAACGGGAAAAAGTCGGTGTAAAATTTATCTTTTGGCTAAAATTGGCTACCGCAGTCACCTTTGTTTGTCATGGACTCTACGCAGTTGGCTACTATCCACAACCCGTAACTTTTATGAATATGACCGTCGAGATTACTGGTTGGTCAGATACTATCGCTTCCGGATTTCTGAAGTTAATGGGTTTCCTGGACTTTGTAGTGGCGGTATTAATATTTCTGCCCAGGACCGCTCGTCCGGCGTTGCTC
Organism: uncultured Saprospiraceae bacterium; assembly: GCA_938008185.1. Lineage (GTDB taxonomy): Bacteria > Bacteroidota > Bacteroidia > Chitinophagales > Saprospiraceae > JALZUU01. The sequence goes on along the minus strand of CALLLR010000066.1, from coordinate 18,381 downwards.
TACATGTTTGTCTGGGGGTTTTTAACGGCGTTGGCACGCATCTGGACTAATTTTGATTTTGGAAATATAGGGGAACATTTGCACCAAACGGCTTTTGCTTTTCTGTATCGGGTGGGTCATTTTCTGGTGCCGCTTGGATTGTGGAGGGGGGAGCCAAAGGGATGACTATTGCAATTTGTGAGGACTTTCATTTCGCTTCCGGTGATTTAACAATAAGGAGTTTTTTTACATTAGGGAAAAGCTATTTTTTATCTTGAATACTCATCTTGCTGCTCAGATAAAGGGACTCCAGGACAACGACTTCTAAACCTCTATTATTTAGTTAAACTTCTATCTGAAAAACTAGGGTAGACTTCCGCACTGCGATTGAAGTGCTTTTTCAATAAGAAAATAAAAAACCCCGAATCCTGGCTTGACCAAAATTCGAGGTTTCTCTAATAAATTCCTTCAAATATTATTATTCTTTAGCCGATCCCGGCATACTCTTTTTAATCCTATTCCGCGGCTTCGTACTCTTTCGGTTTTGTACACTATTAAACGAATCACCGCCTAAACAGAAGTCCACATATTCTACGTAAGAGAAATATCCATCTGAAGTGAATAAAACATTACCATTTCCATCAGCAATGGTGTAAGATCCTTCTCCGTAATCGCAACAGATGCCGTCACCATAGTCATCATAAATGGCAAAAGTATAACAACCATCTTCCAGGCACCAGTCATCCTGAACATTTGCGCCTTCCTGATAATTTGGATAATTACCACCACTATAAACCACCGACCCGTTTTCAGCAAAAATTTCCCAACTGGTTTCTCCTCCATAATAATCGAGGGTTAGATCAAACTGTAACTCGTTGGCATTACATTCGGTCGATGTACTGGAATCGGTGGTAAAAGATTTTGTATCACTCCATTTTGAGCGACCATCTTCACAGACCGTACGAACCTTATAACGATATCTTGTTCCTGGTTGTAAGTTATTTAAAATTCTCTGAGTATTCGTGGTAGAACGATTTTGCCACGGGTTTTGTCCGGCAACTTTATAGCGCACCACGTACCTTACCGCTCCATTTACCGCATCCCAACTGATCAGTGCGCTGGTGCTACTGGTAACTGTTGCGGTTGTATTTTCGGGTGCTGCACAGATCGCTGGCTCCGTACAAGGTTCGCAATCCGGCCCCCCGCAATCTACTCCTGTTTCGTTGCCGTTTTGAATACCATCGGTACAGGTCGGCGCTACGGCACAAGGTTCGCAATCCGGTCCACCGCAATCTACTCCTGTTTCGTTGCCATTTTGAATACCATCGGTACAGCTCGGGGCAGGAGGATTGGTTGTTCCACAGATAGCGTTTCCTTTTGCGATAACATTTTGTAAACTAGTATTCACATATCCTTCTACGCGAGTAGCCTGACCAGCGGAGAACATATACATACAAGCATCATTGGTATAGTCCATGTAATTCATGTGCATATCCGTACTGGAGCAAGAACTGGCTCCGATGTTTGGACAACCATAATAAGGCTGATTAGAAACGGGAGTATCATTTACCTCATCGTCCTCATTGCAACCACCGTTGTTTCCCCAAATGTGATCCAGCAGTAAATAGTGACCTAATTCGTGCGTCAGCGTTCTGCCCAGATTGTATGGACTTGCGGGAGCAATTGATCCGCAACCTGAACCGGTTCCAAAAGCATTCGCATCGATACTTACACCATCACCGTTTCCATTTCCACCCAGTGGAGAATATCCTAAGGCACCAAGATTGGCTCTTACAAAAATATTGATATATCCGTTCCATTGAGAAGCGTTGTCACCGTTGGTTTGATTAATGGTAATAGCTGGTTCTCCATCAGAAAGATTAAACCCGTTAGGGTGTCCTTGTGTTGGTAAACAGAATTCGATACAGGCGTCCCCGTTGCTAATACCGGGAAAAGAACTGGCAGCATTATTATCCCAGTTTGTAATATCACTGTTGTTTCCCTGAAAATCGGCGTTAAGGACCGCTATCTGAGAGATGGCTAATTCACGAAGACAGGCTACATCCGGATTGGAAATACCTTGATAGTGAATGGCCATAGGTAGTACCGTTGGATTGGTGCAATTAGCACTTCTTTCGGCTGCGTAGCCTTCTAGCCGGGTAAGTTTTTCCTGGTGAGCTTTTCGATATGCCGGATCAGACATTAGTTGAGTCATGTGTTGTTGCATACTACAGGTACGGTCTTCTCCTGCTAAAGGAGAGTGATCATCGGTTTGTGAAAACGCAGCCTCTGGTACATCGTTAGGGGTGATGGACTCCTCTTCGTTACAAGAATAGAGGCCAAATAAAAGTGTGATAATGCTTAGACAAAAAATTAAATTTTTCATGTTATTTTTTTTAATTGAATGAAGGTGAAGTAGTAATTATCAGTTGTTGCGGTGACTTTTGCCGGGCCAATAGAGATAGGACTGGCAGGTGAAAAAAGGTAAATTCTTTTTTCTGATTCAGTAGATACAAGGTATTATTGCAGGTTTTCTTTTTAGAGACTCACCAGATGTTGGTGTTTACCAATTTTGAAATTTTTACGAAATGGATTTTCTAACCAACTGCCAGCTCTAAGCGCTCGTACAGTAGGATTTTGTCTGATTTTATTTCTCAGATCTATTAGATAAGGCTGATTATACATTGATTTAATTTTCTGATCGGCGATACTATTTCCTCGTGGAGGTGTATCGCTGGTGATAAAAAAAGCGAATACCTCAGCAACATCTTCTCCCGGATTGGTAGCAGCGTAGTCGCTGGAAAAACGATTTTGATATTTTTCGTAAAAATCTCCTAAGCCATCCTCGTTGAGCTGTTGAAATTCATCATAAATATCCTCCCAGCCAATCTGAAAATTCTGGTTAATATAAGAGTTGGTGGTGGGACATCCTTCGCTAATCTCAAAGGTTGTACAGTTAGTGAAACTGGCCTTTATCTCTTCCTCATTGAGGGTAAGTATGTGGCCGTATTCGTGGATGACTACGTAAGTGAAAAAGTCTTTAAAATTGATTTGGTCAAGGTTATTTGCCGCATCAATGGCCAGTGCAAATTTCCAGCGGCTCAGGTCTCCGTTGTTAATGGGCTCGACGTAACCTAAGAGTTCATCTCCGCCGTGGAATACTTCAAATTCTGCCAATCGTCCTCTGAATTCGTAGGGGAGTAGTCGGGTAACAAACTGCCAGATTTCTAAATGTTTGGCGTAATCCTGCTGAAAAGACTGGTATTCAGGAGCGACATTATAATCTCTTATTTTATCAATATCATCTCCCGTAATTCGATAAGTAGTGAGGGTCGCTTCGCTGTCACTTCCGTGGTCGTGATCGTTGGATGGCTGGTCATTTGAGCCATCATTATCGGTGCCATAATCTTCCGGAATGGCGCCCGTTGCTGGCTCGAGGTCTGCAAAATAGTCTTCGCGCTGGCAGGCAGTTAAAACGAATGCCAGGGTAATGAATATCCAAAACTTGTTTTTCATAATGAGTGATTTTAAGACCAACCATTAATTGATAATGATCTAATGATTGGTCGGTTCATGAATTATTACAAGTAAGGCTCTCTTCGATATATTGTTTTTTTAATATTAGGAACTGTTCAGGTCTTTTTCAACCTCGTTGGTTATGCTTTGTATAGAACAAATATAGGGGCGTTTTTCAGGTGAAATATTCCATTTTATACCAAAGGGGACGGTTTAATATACTTTTATAGGGTTTTATTATACTTTTGATTGGTGAGGGTAGGGTAGAATGCTCTATTTTTGTAAAAAATATTGAAAAGCGGTTTTAAAATACCATCATGCAGCAGAATAAATTATTAGATCTGATTTTGAATAACCGTTACCGGATAGGGTGGCATATGCTGTTTTGGATCGTGATGTACCTGGATGATTTTTTATCTCTTTTTGGATTAACCGCGAGCTATGAACCGGAGGTACTGAAAATAGTTGGATTCGGAGTTGTCCTTGATATGATTATGGTATACCTAAATTTTTACGTGCTGATCCCAAAGTTTTTCTTAAAAGGAAAATATATTGAATACGGTTTGCTAAGTTTACTTACTTTGGTGATTAATATTGGCCTCGTGACTTTTAATGACTATGCAGATATTGGAATGGAATTCGAAGATGGTACTTTTTTGACCTTTTTTGATATTGTTATTCTGCCTTTTGTAATGACGATGACCTTATTAGGAACCGCCGTTTCAATTAAGTTATTTAAAAATTATATTGTTGATCAACGATATATCTCTGATTTAAAATCGGCTAATCTGGAAACGGAACTTGCTTACCTCAAAGATCAAATAAATCCGCATTCTCTTTTTAATGCTTTAAATAATATTTACGTTCAGTCGCAGGTTCGTCCGGCGGAGGCCTCCGAAAGTATTTTATTATTATCAGAATTATTGCGGTATCAGCTTTATGATTGTGCCAAACCTAAAGTGTATTTAAAAGATGAGATTAATTATTTGAATACTTATTTAAAGCTGGACGCGCTCAGAAAAAATAAGGCAAAAATTAATTTTACCGTCAATGGTGTCCCGGATCGACAGATGGTCGCTCCATTTCTGTTTATTCCTTTTATTGAGAATGCTGTCAAACATGGAATGAGCAGCGAGAACGAATCCCAAATTTTTATTCAATTGGATATTGTGGAAAAAAATATTCAGTTTATGGTGAAAAATACGATTCCAAAAATTAAAAATAAGGTAATACAAGGTGGCATCGGTCTCAAAAATGTACAGCGTCGATTGGAACTTTTATATCCCAACCGGCACCAAATCACTATTTCGGATAACGGACAAACCTACGAGGTACGCCTGGCCTTACAACCCAATAACGCATGAACGTAATTATTATCGACGACGAACCACTAGCCCGAGAAGGACTCGAACTTTATATTCAGAAACTACCCAACTTAAACCTGGTCGGTCAATTTGCCAACGCGTTGGCCGCAAATGAACGGATTGCCAAAAATGAAGTGGACCTGATTTTACTCGACATCGAAATGTCCGGAATCAACGGAATGGATTTTATTCGTACTCTGAAAAATCAACCAATGATTATCATGACGACTGCTTATCCGGAGTATGCACTGGAGGGTTTTGAGCTGGACGTCGTAGATTATTTGATTAAGCCCATTCGCCTGGAAAGATTTATCAAAGCGATCAATAAAGCACAGGAAATTTATAGTCTGAAAAACAATATCCCGGCTGCAGTTGAGTCCATCGAATCTGACTTTATTTATATCAAATCAGATCGGAAATTTATCCGCTTATTCTACAAAGATATTTTGTACATCAAAGGAATGAAAGACTATGTGATGATCTTTGGAGCAGATGCTAAAAAATTGATGACTGCCATGAATCTAGGCACCATTACCAAACAACTCCCGTCCGAAATTTTTGTTCGCGTCAGCAAATCTCATTTAATAAATATCAATTTTATCGATGCCGTAGAGACGGATTTTATCCAACTGGCGGGAGAGGAAATTCCTTTAGGTCGAACCTATAAGGATCATTTTGTAGAAAATTATATCAAGAAAAATCTGATCGGACGGTAGAGGAATTAGAATCATTGTCCGCCTGTTCAATTTACAAGCTTCCCAGTTGTTCCTTCGGTGCATCATCCGCTCCTTCGATGGGCTGGGTTACCTTTTTGGAAGAAAAATTCTTAAAAGTAATTTGATCCAGTTCTTCTTTTATTTCCGCTTTTACAATGTTGAAGCGAGGAATATCCGCGGCGGGCATTGGGTCGGGTGGCGGAAGGTTTTCTTTGAGGTGATTCACCTGTTTACCATTTTTCCAAAATCGGAAACAAACGTGAGGACCATTGGCCAGGCCCGTTTGGCCAACAAAACCGATCGTCTGTCCTTGCTTTACGTGGGTACCTACGTTGACGCCGGGAGCGAAACGGGACATATGCAGATATTGAGTTTGATAAACATCGTCGTGTTTGATTTTGACATAGTTTCCGTTGCCACGGGTCCGGCTGCGCTTGGTCACCAAACCATCCGCTACGGCGTAAATCGGGGTGCCGGTTGGGGCGGCATAATCCGTCCCAAAGTGAGGGCGCGTACGACGGAGCACCGGATGAAAACGGCGTAAATTATAACGGGAACTGATCCGGCTATATTTAACCGGTGCTTTTAAAAAAGCTTTTTCCATGGGCCGCGCTTCCAAATCGTAATAACCCGCATGTTTTTCGTTTTCAAAACGAATTGCGTAGTACTCGTTGTCTACATTTTTGTAGTACGCTCCGAGAATTTTACCGATACCTACCGGCTGCCCGTCGATAGATCGTTCTTCGTAGACGAGCTTGAAGCGGTCTTCTTTTTGAATATGATGGAAGTCGATCGACCAGGCCAAAGCATCTTCCATACTGGCGGCCAGTTCAAAACTCATTCCATTGTCAGTCATGGCATTCCATAAAGAGGATTGAATAATTCCGGCACCCGTTTTTACGGTGGTGCTGACGGGACGTTCAATCTTGGTAGCCGTTTTGTTTTGTAGGTCGAAAATTACATAACTGAACACGCTGGGCTCGTAGATAAAGTACTGAGCAGCCTGGCTGGTATCTGTTGCTAGAATAGTATACGGTCGGTCAGCACGCAGACCACGAACATCAAAACTGTCCTTGGTGGCACGGGCCAACTCGTCAATATCTGCAAATGGCACTTTATGGCGCAGCAGAATATCCGCAAGAAATTCGTTATTCTGGATGGTATCACGGGATACTTGAAACGTATCGAGAACAAAACCGTATTGGATAGTAGGTTGAGGGACAGGGAAGGCGGCAAGTTGTTGAAATTGCGCTTTGGAAATTACCTTATCTTTGCTATCTAGATTAAGTAAAATAATACTAAGACCGACAATTGCTAGTCCCAGTATTATTATACTCATTCTAAATTTGCTCTTTTTCATCTTGGTGTTCAAAATAGCGAACACTTCTTCTCTTGATTTCACACTTAAAGGATTACGGCTAAATAAAGGTTATAAACGCTTGATAGTCAATAAAATATACGATAAACTTACGTAAAACGGATAACGTTGGGCAAGCTTATGTACGGTCATGGGATAATAATAATTAAATGTTGTGTAGCAGTCGTAATTTTCGTTTTAAAAGAGTTGTCACAAAGATAATATTAAATTTAAGAAATCAACTATTAAATTATGTGTTTTGATGATTTTTTAGCAAATGGTCGCTTTCAACTGCGAAAATCCTTAATTTTACCAAAAGTAATTTTCATTATAAAATGTCTTAACGCATTAAATAAATTACTTATCTAATTGTATTCTAACCAACCATCCAAATTATACTAAATTATGTTTAAAAAAGAATTAAAAAACTTGCAGCCCGCGGCTTTAGTGGAACGTACTATCCGAAAAGGATTGGGCAAATTGAGCAGTTCGGGGGCCCTGGTTGTCAATACTGGCAAATTTACCGGTCGATCTCCTAAGGATCGCTTTATTGTCGAAGATGACATCACTTCACAACGTGTGGACTGGGGGAACATCAATATCCCGATTGCTGCCGAAAGTTTTCAACAATTGTACGACAAAATGAAAACGTACGCTTCTACCCTGGACGAAGTATACGTGCGGGACGCCTACGCTTGTGCCAACCCGAAATACCGGCTCAACGTGAGAGTGTACAGCGAATATCCGTGGCAAAATATGTTTGTTTACAACATGTTTTTACGCTTGACCGAAAAAGAACGGGCAGTCTTTACACCGGATTGGGAAGTATTTGCTTTTCCCGGAGTAATTGCTGATCCTAAAAAGCACGGAACCCGACAGGAAAACTTCTCGATCATCAATTTTACCGAAAAGAAAATTATCATCGGAGGAACGGCTTACACCGGCGAGATCAAAAAAGGTATTTTTTCCGTTTTAAATTTTCTGCTACCCGTAGAAAAAAATGTACTGTCCATGCACTGCTCGGCTAATACCGGCGCGAATGGAGATACGGCTTTATTCTTCGGTTTGTCCGGAACGGGAAAAACCACTTTATCCAATGATCCGGAACGCCGCTTGATTGGCGATGACGAACACGGTTGGTCCAAAGAGTCCGTTTTTAATTTTGAAGGGGGTTGTTACGCCAAGACGATTGATTTATCCCCAACAAAAGAGCCGCAAATTTTCGCTGCTATTAAGTTTGGGGCATTGCTGGAAAATATCGGCTTTGAAGAAGATGGCTGTACGGCCAATTATGCAGATACCACAATTACCCAGAATACGAGAGTGAGCTATCCGATCTATCATATTGACAATATCATGTTTAAGTCGCGGGGTGACTTGCCGGAAAACATCTTCTTTCTCACTTGTGATGCCTTTGGGGTCTTGCCTCCGATCAGCAAGTTGACGCCGGATCAGGCGATGTACCATTTTATTAGTGGTTACACGGCCAAGATTGCCGGAACAGAAGAAGGAATCAACGAACCACAGGTAACCTTCTCGGCTTGTTTTGGTGCACCATTTTTACCGCTACATCCAGCGGAGTACGCGGAAATGCTGGGCGATAAAATCGAAAAAGGTAGTCAGCGTGGAGACGGTGAGATCAATGTCTGGTTGGTAAACACCGGCTGGACCGGAGGTAAATACGGAGATGGCAACAGAATTGAATTGTCTTACACCAGAGCGATGATCAAAGCAGCCTTATCGGGCGTTTTAAGTAAAGTAGAATACCACCGGCATCCGATCTTTCAGCTGGAGATACCCAAGTCTTGTCCGGATGTACCCAACGCGGTGCTTAATCCACGGGATACCTGGCGCAACGAACAGGAATACGACCAGGTGGCCAACGATCTGGCGCGACGCTTCGAAGAGAACTTTAAGAAGTATAGCGACAAAGCGTCCGAGGCGATTAATAGTGCGGGACCTAAGGTGACTGCGAGTTAATTGTTAGAAATTTAGAAAAATAAAAATAGCTGCTCCGGGTGATTGGGGTGGCTATTTTTTTTGTGGATTAGAATGTTTAAATCAATACAATTTTCTATTTTATTATGGAAAATAGATGGTTTTATTATTCGACTGTTTATTAATCAATAGGGTTGTTAGCCGAATTACCTCAGATAAACAAAATATTTATTATTTTTTAAAAATTATGTTTTTTTTTGAAAATTAAATATGAAGTATTTTACAAAGTATCTGGAATTTTATTTTTTAATACTGGTAGTTTTTTGCGCGACTCGCGGCCTTGGGCAAAATTCTACTTGTGCAACTGCCGCGCTACTGGTCCTTGATGCTAACTGTGTAGGAACCTTTGGTGGATTTAACACAGGCAATCCAACTGGAAATGACGGAACGGACGAGAATGTTTGTAGCCCTTTATATTTACCAATGGTTCGGTAACTTTTAATTTTGAGATGAGTGAATTATAAATTTAGCTAGTTAGCTTCTCTCATACGTGAAATACGATAAAGGGAAGCCAACTAGTCAACAGGCAAACCAGCTAACGGGCAAAAAACACTTGCCAATTCCATAATTGATGACAAGTTCAAAAAGTTACCGAACTATTATTTACAAGGAGATGATTATATTTTTGAATACACGGCGACCAGTAACTCTTGTCAAAAAAACCTCTTTTTTTAGTAGTCTAAACTTACTTATTTAAGCCGATATCTTCGCTTAAAGTTCTTATCTTTGAAGTAAATAAAGATCAGTATCCATGAATATCCAATTGTTTTTCTCACGATTTTTTCCATTTATTATAGTCGGTTTTCTTTTGGTGCTTGAGAGTTGCCAAAACGAAACTGCGTCCGGGACCTCCACGGTTTCCCCGGAGCCTTCCTCCAGTACTTCTTCGGGGATAAACTCCGATCAACCGCTTTTTAAACTTCGCTCACCACAGACCACGGGTATTGACTTTGTTAATAGCATTACCGAGACGGCTTCCTTCAACCACTTATTTTGGACTTCTATCTACAACGGGGGAGGCGTTGGTATCGGAGATATAAATCAGGATGGCCTCCCCGATATCTACTTTTGTGGCAATACCGTCAGAGATCGACTATACCTGAACCAAGGAAATCTTAAATTCAAAGATATAACCAACAGCTCAGGCCTTTTGGGCGACGGTAAATGGTCTTCGGGCGTGACCATGGCAGATGTCAATCAGGATGGCTATCTGGATATTTATGTTTGTCGTTTTGGACAAAGTAACGACCCCGAACAAAGAAGAAACTTGTTATACATCAACAACAAAAACAATACGTTTGCAGAGTCTGCTAAGCGTTATGGATTAGACTATCCCGGATTTTCAACGCAAGCCAGTTTTTTTGATCTCGATAAAGATGGCGACCTTGACCTTTACCTGGTGAGTCAGCCGTTGGATCAACGAAAACTACAGAGCGCTACCGAAGCGCAACGCAATAGTCCTTTAAACAGTGATCGCCTTTATCAAAATAATGGAAAAGGAAAATTTATAGATATCACCCAAAAAGCCGGCGTAACCAACCGTGCACATGGACTAAATGTAATGGCTGGTGATCTAAATCAGGATGGCTGGACAGATCTTTACGTGACCAATGATTATGATGAGCCGGATCATTTTTATATAAATAATAAAAAAGGAGGATTTACCGATCTGCTAAAAACATCGGTTCAGCATATTTCTAATTTTGCCATGGGCAGTGACGTCGCCGACTTCAATAATGATGGATTGCTGGATATTGCGGCTCTGGATATGGCTTCCGAAGATCACTATCGATCAAAAACGAATATGGGGTCCATGAGTAATAAACGTTTCTGGGCTAATGTAAAGGCAGGAAATTACTATCAATTTATGGTCAACACGTTACAGTTAAATAATGGAAATGGCACTTTTAGTGAAATTGGTCAGATGGCTGGGATTAATAAAACGGACTGGAGCTGGGGTATCGTCATGGCAGACTTTGATAACGATGGCTACAAAGATATGGCCGTCACCAATGGTATTCAAAAAGATATTCGTAACAATGATTTCTTACTAAATATTCGTAATAAAAACAAAGCGGGACAAAAAGACTTTAATGTTCCCGAATTGGTAAATAGTGTCCCTTCTAATCCGATTCCTAATTATTTATTTAAAAATAATGGAGACCTTACTTTTGCCAAAGTTAGTAAAGCATGGGGATTTTCTGATCCTGGTTTTTCACAAGGAATTGCTTATGCTGATTTGGATCTGGATGGCGATCTGGATTTGGTGATTAGCAATTTGAGTAAAACGGCCAGTGTCTACGAAAATATAGGAATGGGAAATAATTATATCCGCTTCAAATTAGAAGGAGCGGCGAATAATTTTTTTGGGCTTAATGCCAAAGTTGAATTAAAATCTCCGAATGGTATTCAGTTTCAGGAGCTTACCTTAACCAAAGGTTATTTGTCTTCCTCCGAACCGATTGTCCACTTTGGGGTGGGGCAGCAAAAAACAATAGACCAGGTGATTGTTACCTGGCCCAACGGAAAGCAGACGGTCTTAAAAGACCTCCCGGTTAACAAATTGTATACGGTGAATATCAAAACGGCCAGAAACGTAACTGCAGTTGCTTCCAATGCGCCACTTATTTTTCAACCTAAAGATAATTTGCTGGCTACAAATTTCCGACACCAGGAAAATGAGTACGATGACTTTTTAAGAGAAATTCTGCTGCCCTACAAACAGTCCCAAAACGGTCCTTACATCACGGTAGGAGATGCTAACAAAGATGGTAAAGATGATTTTTTTGTGGGTGGTGCCGTTGGTGTTATTGGCCAGTTATTTTTACAATCCAGCGATGGAAGTTTTAAAGGTACCACGCAAAATGCCTGGGAAGTAGACAAAGCGAGTGAAGATTTAGGGGTGCATTTTTTTGATGCTGATCAGGATGATGACTTGGATTTATACGTGGTGAGTGGCGGAACGGAATACGAAAATGGCAACCCTTTGCTGCAGGATAGACTATACTTAAATGATGGAAGCGGAAATTTTTCCAAAGTAAATAGTAATTTACCTGTTTTATACGAAAGTGGCCAAACCGTGATTAGTAACGATATAGATAAAGACGGAGACCTGGATTTATTTGTTGGAGGACGATTAATTCCAGGAAAATATCCACTACCTGCTAATAGCCGGTTGTTGATTAATAACGGAGGAAAGTTTATGGACGCCACCAAAGAAAATGCACCGGATCTGCTTTCAATTGGGTTAGTAACGGATGCTGTTTTTTCTGATTTTGATGTAGATGGAGATGCTGATCTTGTTCTGGTTGGAGAAGGAATGCCGATGACCTTTTTAGCCAATACCAACGGTAAATTTGAGCGCACGATGTCTTCGAATCCTTTGTCGGAAGTCGTAGGATTATGGTGGAGTATTTCAGAAGGTGATTTTAATAAAGATGGGCGACCAGATTACGTAGCCGGTAACCTTGGAAAAAATTCTAAATTCAAAGCATCCCCCAAAAAACCATTTTTGATTTTTGGGAATGACTTTGATGGAAATGGTTCGAATGATGTGGTCCTGGCCAATTATTCGAATGATAAACTGGTCCCCGTTCGGGGGAGAGAGTGCAGCTCGGAGCAAATGCCTTTTATCGCAGAAAAATTTCCGAGCTACGACGCGTTTGCACGGGCAGAACTCACCGCCATTCTTCCAAAGGATAAAATGGACAAAGCCGCCAAATATGAGATTACCTCTTTTGCCAGTTCGGTGATCATGAACAATGGAGACAATAATTTTACGGTTAAACCGCTGGAAAACCAGGCTCAAATCGCGCCCATCAGAGCTTCCACGATTGTGGATATTAACGCGGATGGACATCTGGACATACTTGGGGTGGGGAATTTATATGCCGCAGAAGTGGAAACGGTTCGTTATGATGCTGGAATTGGATGGACCCTCCTGGGAGATGGAAAAGGAAATTTTTCGGCCATGCCGGTTACAAAAAGTGGTTGGTATGCTCCTTATGATGCTCGGTCAATAGTCGTTTTAAATGAAAACGATAAAAAGCCATTATTTATCATCGGTAATAATCAGGAGCGACTTCAGATTTTTCAGATGAGTGAATTAGCATTATAATTTATTATTTGATAGGATGAAGAGATTACAACATCTCCATCTTCGCATTTTCGGTAAGAAAAACAATTTTCAAAGTAGCTTCATCAGCCTTGAACTGATTCACACCAAAAGAGCGCCCATCGTCCGTCCACCGAAAGCCAATCGTCAGCCAATCGTCTCAACCTTCACCATCACCGCCTTCTTCAAACCCTTCTTATAATCCATCATTCTTTTCATCAATTGCTTATTCGATGTTCCCAGGATTTGTGCCGCCAGCAATCCCGCATTTTTCGCACCATCCAGCGCTACCGTTGCGACCGGAACCCCTCCGGGCATCTGTAAAATAGACAAGACCGAATCCCAGCCATCAATAGAATTTCGCGATTTGATGGGAACCCCAATTACCGGAAGCGGAGAGAGCGAAGCCACCATTCCCGGCAAATGCGCCGCACCACCGGCACCTGCAATCACTACTTTGATCCCTCGCTGGTGTGCCTTTTCGGCAAATTTATATAAACGTTTGGGCGTGCGGTGCGCGGAGACGATCGTCATCTCAAAGGGAACTTCCAATTGCGTAAGAATATCTGCAGCTTGTTGCATAACGGGTAAATCCGAATCGGAACCCATGATGATACTGACGAGTGGAGTAGGGGTACTAGCTTTCTTTTTGGGCATGACTAACAATTTTCAAGGTGTTTTTAATGGTTCTGACTTTTTCGATGGCCGTAGCAATGTCGTCGGCCAGAGCCGTAGCGTGGCCCATTTTTCGAAAAGGTCGGGTTTGTGTTTTTCCGTAAAGATGCAAATGACAATCCGCCAAACCAAGACAAGTCTCCATGCCTTCGTACGCTACGGGCCCCGTATGTCCGTCGGCGCCCAGGAGGTTGATCATCGCGGCGGGTTGCCGTTCGGTCGTATCGCCGAGTGGCCAGTTGAGGATGGCGCGCAGATGTTGTTCAAATTGAGAAGTAACGCAGCTGTTAATTGTATGGTGTCCACTGTTATGTGGTCGGGGAGCTACCTCGTTGATCAGCCATTCTCCATCCTTGGTAAGAAAAAATTCCACGGCTAGTAAGCCACAGAGTTGATACGTTTCGATCACTTGGCGGGCCAGTTGGCTAACTTTGCTCGCTTGCTTAGCCGTCAAGGCCGCAGGGCAAAATAAAAGTTCTACCAGATTAGCGGTTGGGTGAAATTGCATTTCTACCGGTTCAAAAGATTGACACGCTCCGTCGGCATTACGAGCTACCACCACCGCAATCTCTTTGTCGATTGGGACCAGCGGTTCAATCACACAACCACCGGGCAGACATTGCTCGATCATTTCCGCATCTTTAATCACAACGACGCCTTTTCCATCGTATCCGGCTTCCCGGGATTTTTGAACAAAAGGATAAGTCACCTCCGCTCGATCAATCGCCGCTTTCAAATCGTTCAGGTCTTTATACAGCCGAAAATCCGCCGTAGGCAAATTATTTTTTTTGTAAAACTCTTTTTGTAATCCCTTGTCTTTGATAATTTCCAAAATATCGGGATCGGGATGTACTATTTTACCCGCTGCCTTCAGGGTCTTCAACGCCGCTGTATTAACGTGCTCTATTTCTACCGTCAAAATATCTGCTTGCTGACCAAATGCTACCACATCATCGTAATTATTGAAATCACCCGTAAAAAATTTAGTGCTCACGGGCCCTCCCGGATAATCGGGCGAACGGTCCAGCATATGAATCGGCAAATCCCAGGGATGCGCCGCGAGTGCCAGCATTTTCCCTAATTGGCCTCCGCCTAATATTCCCACTACGGGCAAAGTCTTACTCATAATTTTGATGGATTGTTTTATCACGCAAAGTTACGTAAAACAGATTGATTAGCTGTTTTTTGGTGGTAGAATATACTCAGAATAATTAAAAATAAAAATCAAAGATAACTCAAGACTGGATTCCCTAAATTAAGAAATTTTGTTACCGAACCATTAGTTAGTAAAGCCCACCGAAAACCAAACCCGCCAGAAGAGAAAAAAGCCTACCGAAAGCCAAACACGTTAGCAGGGAAAAAAGCCTACCGAAAGCCAAACACGTTAGCAGGGAAAAAAGCCGACCGAAAGCCCTCACCAATTGAAGAACCCGCGCCAGAAGAGAGCCCATCGTCCGCCCACCGAAAGCCAAACACGATAGCAGGGAAAAAAGCCCACCGAAAGCCAAACACGCCAGCGGGGAAAAAAGCCCACCGAAAGCCAAACCCGCTAACAGGGAAAAAGCCCATCGCACTAGAAGAAAAAAAGCCCCCCATTACCGAAGCAACGAGAGGCCGTCCCAAAAACTGATTTTAAATAACTTAAAACAGCTTTTGTTTAACACACAATCACCTAAATCTTAAGTTTCTGAGAAACAATATCTTATTCGTATTCTTTGTAAGTTTGATATATGCAATATCGGTTGCTTGGGAGATAGCTAAGGGGGGAATGTAAATTGTCAGTTAAAAAAAAATTGTAGCGGCTATTTCCTAAGCCTTTTTGTAAGTTGGTCGTAAAAAATTGTGCTGGCTATTTCCTAAGCCTTTTATGTAAGTTGTAAGTACGTTTGTTTGATGATTCAAATTTAAGGCAATCTAAGGTTGGAATATATACCCTATTAACGGTAATATAAATATTTGAAATGGTAAACTATGTATTGTTCTGTTTATTATGACTTTATACAGTCTGTTTACTTTAATGCGAAAAGGCCCATGCTGTATTCATCACATTAATTTTACCTTTTAGACAATATTTTTTATAAAAAGTCGAAAATTTTGTTATTACAGGGCGATTTTTGAGCCCTTAATAGGCAAAAATGTTCATTATTATCTATGCCTCAGCGAAGCTGGTCTATTTCTACTAGTTGCAGATTACCATGGGCTTGTGCTTCGTAGGTTTGAAAGGCTGGTGTATACCTTTATCTGATCAGGGACCAGAAAAGGCATTAATCCCCGGCTGACAAAATCCGCACTTTTGATCTCGTTGCCCTTACAAGTTGCCGTAGAATTTGCCTGCGGAGTAGATAGGTGAATGTTTTTTTCATATTATAAAAATAAAAATTAATCGTTATTGTGCCTAAACTAGTCAAAACTGGGAACCAAAAGAAAGGTTTTGCGTAAGCTATTTCGAATCCTCCTGTTTCCCGCAATATTGTTTGGATTCAAAAGTCCGGACCATTTCTATGACTTGAAAAAAACAACCGAAAGATGAAGTTACAACAAGTAACCCAGCTGATTCAAAATTATCATTATTCTGACACCGATTACCTGGATTTGAGTAATCAGCAGCTAACGACCATCCCCAATGAAGTATTTGATCTTCCTAATTTGAGGGTACTCGATCTATCCAATAACTTAATTGGAATGCTACCCGAAAATATTTTTGAATTAAAAGAATTGGGTGTTTTAAAATTAAAAAATAATCAGCTTTCCACTCTACCAGATAATTTTAACAAATTGCAAGATCTCTATCAATTGGATTTGGAAGACAATCGTTTGACAGCATTTCCGGTTTGTTTAGCAAACTTGTTAAGCCTTCAATCACTCAATCTGAATCATAACGAGATTTCCCTATTACCTGATTTTAACGGTCGGCTAAATAAGCTAAATTCCATCTCTCTGTACAAAAATAGTTTTTCCGAATTTCCGGTAAGCCTGCTGCAACTCAAAAATCTAAAATCACTGGATCTGGGAGGGAATCAACTAATGACCATCCCCGATTTTACGGGCTGTCTGCTCCAGCTCTGTGAAGTATCTTTTAGTAATAATCAACTAACTACCGTTCCCAATGCTTTATCGGGACTGGACAAACTTGCCTCGCTGGATTTGCGACATAATCAGATTGACAAGATTCCTGACTTTCTGGCAAAATTTAAAAAAATTTTCCGACTGGATTTGAAAAATGATGATTGGTACTATAACTGCGTCAATCTCTACGGAAATCCAATTCCAGAAAAATTAACCCTAGAAACCAACGACCACATCACAATGGTACGAGCCATCATGGAATAATCAACAACGTATTAAATCCAGGATTTATCCTTAATTGCTTATAAACTGAATTACCTTTTATAAGCAATTTTTTATTGGAAACTAACCTGAAAAAGCAGCATTTGATAAAAAATATCATGAACCATAATAATGATGAAATACTCGGCCAATCTTACTTTGGGGAACTATTTCAGTAACGAATTTATCAAGATCTTCAACAATAGCTCGGGATCAAAGTAAGGGGAGTGTCCCATAAAGTATCTTGGCTACGACACTTTTTATCTTTCTGGAAATTTACAGACAACCCTTTCTAAAAAATATCAGTACTGGTAATCAAGTGAACTACTGGTTCATAATCCAAAAACATTCTTTTCATTTTCATTTTTCAATTTTTCGGCGAATGGTCTTCATTCACCCTTGAAAAGGTCTGCCATCATTTAAATTTTACAAATCATTTAAACCATTACGTTATGCTTCAGAAAAAATTTAATCATTACTTTTCCAATAAATTAAAAAAGGGAAAGCTATTTCCCTGGCTGGTTTTATTGGCTTTACTCTTTTTTAATAATTACGCTCATTCACAAATTGTGATTAACGAAATCTTTCCTGGTGGTGACGTAGAATTAAAAAATACAGGTACTACCCCAGTTGACATTAGTGGTTATTTTTTATGTGAATTTCCTACTTACACTCAGTTGTCTAACCTTACGGCAATTTGTGGTTCTACAACTTTAGCTCCGGGTGAACTTTTTGCCATCGAGGGCTTCAATAATCTTGATGGTGCTGACGGGGAACTTGGACTTTACTCCACTAGTGGCTTTGGTAACCCTAACAATCTTGTTGATTATGTAGAGTGGGGAAGTGCTGGGCACCAACGAGCCGGGGTTGCGATTACCGCCGGCATTTGGACGGCTGGAAGTGCTGTTGACGATTTTACCGGCGCTTCCATATCTTATGATGGAGCTGGTAATGCAGTGACCGATTGGACCGTTACGGCCACTACTACGATTTGCGCTGAAAATGTATTCAATACCACCAACGGCGGAACCATAGCGGGCGGGCCGTTCGAATTTTGTGTAGATGGAATTGCAGATAATGTATCTGGTATTACGCTGACGGGCAATACCGGGACAAATTCCCAATGGGTAATAACCGACGATCAAGGAAATATTTTAGGCTTACCTCCCATGCCAGGCGTCGTTAATTTTGACGGAGCGGGAGCTGGGGTATGCTTCATTTATCACCTATCGCACGAAGATGATATCATGGGCCTGGCCGCAGGAGAAAACATAGGAAATTTCGGCGGTACTTTTAGCTTGTCCAACAGCATTTCGGTAACACGGAATCAGCCAG
>CALLLR010000065.1 GCA_938008185.1 uncultured Saprospiraceae bacterium | reverse complement strand
CGGGAATTTTCTTTATCATTCAAAATATCATCTACCATGCCCAGGGCGATAATCGCGTAGGAGTTGGAACCAATCCCGGTATCAAGAAAAAGGGAGGTGATATCTTTTAAGCGGCAGGTAACATTATTGAGGCGATATTCGCTTTCTCCGGTCTGGTAGAGAATCCGGCTAACGGTCACCGTATGGTATTCGGTAGGGAGGAGATTTTTGGTATTTTCAAAGGTGAGGGACACCTGCGCCATCCCGGATTGCTTCCGTTTTTTGGTTCCGTTAAAAATCACGCTGGACATCTTTTCCAGGCGTAATTCCTTACTCTTCTGTTCTCCGAGTACCCAGCGAATAGCGTCTACGACGTTGGATTTCCCCGAACCGTTGGGGCCTACGATCCCAATGACATCTTCGTTGAAGTTGATGACCGTTTCGTTGGCGAAACTCTTAAAGCCCTTAATGGTTAAACTTTTTAATCTCATAGGGCGCGAAATTACGAATTTTGGTGGGAAAAATTGAACTTTTCAGAGGGAGATTTTGGGGAAAGTTAAGGGTTGGAGGATATCCTTTTCAGTGGATGTGAGATACGGTTGTCGTATCAATTGGTGGGTTGGTGGTCAGACTCTCCTACGACTGGATATTTGTGGGTTGGAGCCACTCCTTCAAGAGACAAGGAGGTAGAAAAAGAGGGGAATTACATTGTCGCCCCTCTGGGGCTAAGATACCGAGTTTTTCAGCTTACAAACCTCATCGCCCCTCCGAGGCTGTGCAGTCGAACCAGCGTGAATAATGCAAAGCAGGAATTGAAACTCAGATTGAACGTTATACTTCTTGCTTCTTTCGACCGCACCCGTCTGTCGGCATGATTAAAGAGGGCAGGAAGTAATTGTCAAATTACAGCCGTAAAATTCCTGGATGATGCATCTCTTTGCTGTATACGAAAAATGCCGTTTGCCCATATTGGCAAACGACATTCTTCATTTACTGGTATTGTTAATTGGTGAAGACCTATTCTTTATTCAACTTTGAGAAAACGCTCGGTAATATAATCATCTGCTCCTCGGACCCGGATATAGTACTGTCCACTATTTAGATTACTAACATCAAAGTGCACTTCGTTGCCACCGGCTGGCAGATATCCAGTTAATACCCGATTACCAATCAGGTTAAAGACTTCGATGGGGGCGTCCTGGTCAAAAATCTCAAAAAAGACTACGTTTAATTCACCATAAGTATGGGTAGGAATGATCTTTACGACCTGATCACTACCTTTAAAATCTGCGGTAATAATATTCGTATACTCAAAAGCACCATCAAAATCAACTTGCTTAAGACGGTAGTAATTTTGTCCTCTTTGTGGCTTGACATCTTTATAACTATAATGTAAAGTTACATCAGTTGTTCCGGCACCTTTTACTCGTTCAATTTTTTGAAAACTCCGGCCGTCGGTACTACGTTCAACGTCAAAATAATCGTTGTTTAACTCGGAGGCCGTCGCCCAGTTTAAGGATACGTGTGCCTTGCTGGGTTGGGCAGTGAAGTGAAGTAATTCTACTGGAAGTGGACCAAAAAGACCAAAAGGAGGAAACGCTACTGGATCACACGCCGAACCTGATCCATTTCCTGTCTGGCCAGTTGCGGTAGCTGTAAATTCTGGTTCCTCATCACAAGACAAAATATAATCAAAAGTTGTACATATTCTTGCATCTACAGCAAAGGGGCCAACCTCAACAATCGTAAGGGTGGGGCCAGAAGTAGGAGCAGTAATCGTGTTAGTGAAAGTTACTCGATCTGTATTGTTTATAGTGATATCAATACAAAGTTCCACCGTGAAAGTACAACTTGTTGGATCACCATCAACAGGGGCAAATGTAACATCTGACACTGGATTGGCGGTACAGCTTTGAGCATAATTATTGGAACAAATAGAAAAGACAAATAAAATTGCCAGTAAGAGTTGTTTAAATTGTAAAGTAGATTTCATTTTTTCTTTGGTTTAAAAATTAAAAAAATATTAGTAAGTAATGAATGACGATTTTAGACAAAAAAATGGGGCTAAGCTTGAGGTCATAACACCTTTCTTTTATAAAATACCCACGAAGTTTTATTGAAAATTTAGTTAATAAATTTTCATTTAGTTTTTAAAATGCGTGTCCGCTAAATTGTCAGATTACAAATCATAAAATTATATACATCTAACTTTAAAATACGGCCAGCAATTATCAGACGATTGAATAGTTGGGGGTTCAATTTATTGAGAAACGCCTATTTATAATACTTAACAGTGATTTAAACAGACAGAGAATTTAGACAGGATAAGACCAATAGCAGGAGTATTCGGAATGGATTACGTGCTCATTTGGTTTAAAATTGTAAAATTCTGTTGTTTTCTACTATAAAATTAATGAAAATTTACTTAAAAGGAAAATTATTCAACTTTTTTAGAAAAAATATCAATTATACAATGTAAAAAATACCCATTACCTTCTTCTGTTGAGGAAAACTTCATTCATTTATATTAGCGTTCGGTATTTTTTTGAAATAAAATTTTGTAATAAACTATATTTAGCGTAAGTTCGCTAAATATTTTAACCTCCTCATTGCCAAATAATCTTTAAATCTTTTGACCTCAGTAACTTAATACTTGTTTGCTGTTAAAACTAGTAACTAAGCACTTTGCTTCTATCCTATAATCATTTTTCTAACTAAATAAATTTTATCAATATGAAACAATTTTTAACTTTTACTTTATTTCTCCTACTGCTCTTACCAGCTTCTCTGATGTCACAGCGTAATTGTGCAAGTATGGAGGTTCTGGAATCGCAAATCGCAGCAGATCCTGGTATCGTGGAAAGAATGGAGGCCATTGAAGACCGTACGCAGGAATTCCTTAATTTCGAAGGGGCAACCACTCGATCAGTGGTGACTATTCCGGTAGTATTTCACGTTATTTACAAGACAAGTGCCCAAAATTTAAGTGATGCACAACTTCAATCTCAACTGGATGTATTAAACGAGGATTTCCGAAGAACAAATGCTGATCAAAATAATATGTGGTCTCAGGCCGCAGATTCAGAAGTTGAATTTTGTATGGCCAGCGTTGACCCCAGTGGAAATCCTACCAATGGTATACAGAGGATGTCCACTAAAAAACGAGAATTTCGTACCAATGATGCGATGAAATTCAGCAGTCAGGGCGGAATAGATGCCTGGCCATCCGGTGAATATCTAAACGTATGGGTGTGTAACATCAGTGGCGGCATATTGGGGTATGCTCAGTTTCCTGGTGGCAATCCTGCTACGGATGGTGTAGTGTTAGACTACGCGTATACGGGAAGAGGTGGCTCTGCACAAGCACCCTTTAATCTTGGTCGAACGGGTACACACGAAGTGGGACACTGGCTAAATTTACGACATATCTGGGGAGACGGTGGTTGTTCGGTAGATGACTTCGTGTCAGATACACCGACATCTGATGGTCCTAACTATGGATGTGCTTCCAGTCACGTTTCCTGTAGTTCATTGGATATGGTACAAAACTACATGGACTATTCTGATGACGCTTGTATGAATTTATATACGCTTGGTCAAAAAAGCCGGATGCAGTCTCTGTTCGCGGCTGGTGGAAGCAAAGAAAGTTTCCTAAGTTCTAATGGTTGCGGCGGCGGTACTCCTCCTCCAACTGCTACTTGTACGGATGGTATCCAAAACGGCGATGAAACTGGTGTAGATTGTGGCGGTTCTTGCGCACCCTGTTCAGTGACACCTACTTGTGATGACGGAATCCAGAATGGCGACGAAACTGGAGTAGATTGTGGTGGTTCTTGCGCAGCTTGTCCTACTGACCCACCGTCCAGCTGTGATACGCCAGGCAATCCTTTTGCTTCTAATATCAAGCGAAACCGAACAAAACTAAACTGGAGCGCGGTTGGTTCAGCCACCAGCTAT
>CALLLR010000064.1 GCA_938008185.1 uncultured Saprospiraceae bacterium | reverse complement strand
TCGCGATCAATTGGATACGGTAAGTCAGACATTGGATCAGCTACGGACTGAAATTGGGAAGCAGGAGGAAGTGGAGGAGACTTGGTTTTTGTGTTGTAAGCCTTTAGGGGAGCGGGAGAATTTGTTGGTGCGGTGGTGGGTGTGTGGGGGAGATTTTTAACTTTAAAAATTTATGATTATGTCATTTTTAGTATTTAAAAGAAGTGAGAAAAAGCTGTATCTTTTATCGAAACCATATAGAAAAATACATGAGAATTATGTGAAATATACAAACGTAATAGGTAAATGGCCAGCTCATAATGAAGTAGATAGCAGCAGTAATGGTAAATGGCCTGATGGTACCTATCCGTATGAAAGGTATAATCCCCATTTAGAAGTTGATGAATTAACTTGTAAGTCTACTGCATATGGATGCAATGGTAATAGAATGTTTACTGTAGAAGGACGGAAATCTATGGGGATTCATGCTGGACGAATTGATGGAGTATCTGATAGGTCAGGAAAACCATATAATGTTAAGGATGGACTGGGAATGATGGTTACTATGGGGTGTATCAGGACGACAGATCAGGCGATGGAAATTATTAATAAAAAACACGATACTGATAAAATAACACATGTTATTGTAAAGAAATGAAAAAATATTAAAAAGTAGAATGAGATTGGTAATTTAAAATAATGGAAATTGTCTAAAAAGCAAAAAACGAATGACTTAGGACTGATAAGAATTGAGATAATAATTCGTAAGTATGCTATTGCTTATACTCAAAATAATCTCACATTTATTCACAATAGTAAGATTGTTTATGGGAACTTTAATTTCATTTATAAATCTGAAATCCTAACTGCAAGTCCATCTGAATTTAACTTTAGGTATCAAGAGGAATATAAAATTAAGAATGCTCAATTTTGGAACACTCTTTTTACATGTGGAGTAGAGGCGGCAAATAATTTTTTATCAAAGGTAGAAATGCTGACTTTATATGCTTACGATGATTTAAATCAAAAATATAAAATTGTTCAAAAAGAAATGAACTCGTTGTCGGAAGGAGCAAGAGTAATCGTGAGAAGATTAGCTTTAATAAAATTAATGAGTCAGATAGCACTAATAATTTTTGATAGAGCTGGAGTAATAACGAGCGTCTTTGGTATTGTAAATACCACGATTAGTGAAACCGATAAATATCTAAAGAGAGAAGCTACCCTGAGAGATTCGGTAACAGCAATTATAGATAATAGTGTTAAGGATTATTTCATGGAAAAAGCAGAGGATTTAACTTTGAAAGGGAGTGAAGAAATAATTAAAAAAGGGTATAGTATCCTAAAGCCAGAACATGGAATGCAGCAATTAATTGAATTTCTTAGAATACAATTAGGAAATAATAATTTGGCGGACGACAAAACTTTTAATCACATTTTGAAGCGATTACATGGAGCGGAAGATTATCTAGATGAAATTAAAGCTAAAAAAATATTTAAAATAGATAAAAAAATATCCTTTACTTCTAAGGGAGTAAGTAGTGCTTTTAATATAGCAGCTATTTATGAAGTTGTAGAAGAGTATAAAAAAACAATTAATGAAGTTTCATTTTAATTAAAATTAAGAAACTATGAAATCGATCCTTTTTATATTATTTTTCTCCCTCACCGCCTGCACCCCAGCAGACAAAACCCCTCCACCCCAAACCCAAAAAACAACCAACACCCAAATAGTCTACGAAACCCTCGAAGCCTACTACAAATACCCCGAGACCTTCTCTAAATACAGTAAAGACCACCTGGAGGGGAACAAAGATAAATTTGCCAAATGCGTGAAAATGGTAATCCCTAAATTACAAAACTGGAAACCAACGCCGACCCAATGCGAAAACCTCCATCCTGAAATAAAGCCTGCCTGCCTCGAAGGAACCATCGGGGCGGATATTGTGGATAGTCTGGAAGATCTCCAAAGCTTTTTAAACGGGGAGGAACCTGCTTTTTGGGATATAGCGATCAGCGCAAAACAACAATTCGAAGGAGATTGGATTGCCATGATGGATGATTACCTCAATCTTGTTGAGCCACAATTAAACTGCGAATAAACAAAATGCAAAACCGCTCCCCACAACAAACCGCCGCTCAACTCCTCTCTGAGGACCAAGCCACCCTTTCGCAAATCGCCATTCAACCCAAAGGCGATCACGAACGAGGCTATGCCCAGGAGGTCATCAGTATCAAAGAAGATAAGCAGGAGCAACAGTGGGAAATTGCCGTACGGTGGGAAAGCATCGAAGATAAAATCCAATTAGCATCTGACGAAATAACCGCCTTGTTTCCACACGAAAAAAATCCAGAACGACTTGATCGAATGGTGCAAGAAATGAGTGATTGTTGGATGGCCATCGACGAAGAACTAGCGCGGCCAAGAATTCAACTAACCGCTACAGAGCGAGACTTACAACTTGGGACCAGCAAGATCGAAAAAAAATACTGGAATTTATCTCCGTTGCTAAACGAAAAACAACAAGCCATCTTCTGTTATTTTCTTCCTTTTGCAGATAGAATAAAAAAAGACACCACAGAGATGTCGCACTGCATCTCTACTTTTTTGGGCAAACCCGTAGAAGTGGTGCGAGTACCTAAAACGATGGCTACTAAAACGGACCACGCTGGCAATTCCCTCCACCAATGGCGGGTAGGACTAAACAGTATTGTCGGAGGTAGAGGCGAAGCGGCGAACGATGAAATTATTATTCGAATCAGCTGTGATGATGAAGATCTAAATAATCTGCTACCCAGTAGACCCCAGCGCCAGCTACTTGAACAGGTCGTGTTACCTGCTTTTGTAAATCAAAATATGAGATGGGAAATTGAATTGAAAATGAAGGAGGAAAAACCTTTTGTTATAGAAGACACAGCCACGGTTCGAGTTGGATTTTTTAAAATATCTGCTTAAAAAATAGAGACCATGAAATCAACGTTTAAACCAGAAATTAAAAAACCTACGATTAGTCTGGGCGCTACTGCTCGGATGTTACTGTTGTATTTTGTTACTAGTATAGCAGTGTTTTCTGCATTTGCGGTGATTGGTAAAATGGTCGGTCCTGGCAATCTGCTATATGTCCTTCTGGCGGTTGGAATGCTTTTATTGGGTGGTTTACATTTATGGTTGATGGGCCGTTTTTTTGAATGGGATCAACCTGATTTGCAAAAATCAATATTCACTTTCGGCGTTGGCCTTATTGCTGTGAGTGTATTGTTTTTCTTTTTTAGAAATAGTGAAAATCAGTTTAATAATTTTTATTCGGTTACCGGATTGGCTTTTTGTTTACCTCATTTTTATAAAATGGCGGTAGATCAGATTCTACGTATTCCGGTAAAGATGTTTAAACCTTTTATGATCCAAAATTTCGATGATATAGATCGCGGAGAGATCACCTTCGAAGAAAACGCACGTGGGCTTATCTGGAAGTTTGAAACCAAAAACGAAATGACCTCCGATTTGAGTCTGCCAACCGAACCTGTCAGAATGTTTGCTCCGACGCAAGTTTTTCAAATGCCTTTCAAAAAATTATTTAAGGCCTCTGTTCTTTTTCACAATGTTCGGCTAAAACCTGATAAACCTATTCATGTTTTTGAGGATACGTCAACCGGAGAAAAGGCTGCTTACCAGTGGTATTTTATGCACCGTCCCATTCCGTATGCCCCTTTGCGATATATTGATCCTGATAAAACGGTGGCGCAAAATAAAATAAAGTTTTCGCGACGAAAAACCAATTACGGAAAGGAAATTCTAGCACCAGAAATTTTTGTGATTCGAAAGGAAAGCGATAAAATATCAACTCCTGAAATCTCTGAAGTAGTTGAAAAAACGGAGAATATACCAGATGCTAACCTCAATAATACGGGAGCGGCAAGTTCCCGAGTCGAATTTTAATGCTTCCTAAATCATACTTATGAAATCCATAAAATATCACCTACCACCGAACGTTACTGCCGGCACCAACTTTAACGTAGCCCGTTTTCGAGAACTATATAGTTGGATTGAAGCGGGTCGAGCCGATGTGCTTTCACTTAGTTTATCCGCCTATGGTTTGCTCTGTGATGAAAAAGGACATCCTGCTTTTAACCTTCAAATAAATGGTAATACCATTCAACTTAGTCAATGTTTGGCCATAACTAAAGGAGGCGTATTATTGAGTGTCTTACCAGAAAGTACAGCAACACTTTCCCTCGATATTGATCCAGCGTTGCTAAATAGTCAACCATATCTTGAGTTAATTTTAGTAGCGGATTTAAAAGGTACGAGACAATCTACCGGGCAGGCTGATAGTAGCGAGATACCGTTACGTGCTCCGTACTCTATCCTCCCTTATCGCCTGGAACTACATGTGCCGGACACGCTGAATGGAGGAGGTGATTTTTTGAAAATTGGCGAAGTTATTTATAATAATGGTGCACCAGTTTTATCTGATTATTTACCCGCTTGCGCACAGTCTGGGGCACATCCGGTCATGTGGAATCGAATAATGGCCGATCAAGCGCAACTAAAAGATTTTTATCAGGCCCTAAAAATGATTATTAAAAATGTGGATACCGCCAAGGAAAATTCAGTGGTCGTTTCTTTTGCAAAACTTTGCAGAGAGATGGGCGCTTTTCTTGCTGCTCATATTCCAAAAATGAAAGCTGCAAATCCTTACAGTAATCCTCAGGAGTTTTTTGATCTAATTATGGCCTTCGCCGAAAGAACAGATTTTGAATGGCAGATTAATCCCCGACATACAGAAATGCTGGAATTAATCCAATATAATGTTCGCAATTCTACTAATAATTTTGAGTTGGGTATTTTAGAAGATTTATCTCAACATACCCTGCAGCAATCAGATACGAATAAAACCCTCGATTTGATCGAACAGTTTAAGAATGGATTTGTACTGCCAATTATTAGTATGAGCTCACAAAGTCGGATCATGAAAAAACAGGAACAAACCGTTTGGGAAGAAAAGAAAACCCCGGACCGGAATATGTGGTAATTATTTAAAATAGTAAAAGATAGAATCAGTATTTTGATAAAAGGAAAATTATGTCTAAACCAATCGCAACGCTAGGATGCAATCACTTTTGTCCTATGAAAGATGGACCGAAAGACCACGTCGGTGGTCCCGTTCTTAAGGGCAGCCCAACGGTATTTGCGAGTGGACAACCGGTGTGCAGACTAGGCGACTCATTGCAATGTGCCAGTCCCTCTTTGGATAAGGTAGCGAAAGGTTCTAACACTGTATTTGCAAACGGCCAACCCGTCGCTAGATTAGGAGACCTAACAGCCCACGGAGGAAAAATATTAGAAGGCAAACCAACTATATTAATTGGATAATATTTAAAACATAATAACATGAAACCAATCAACGACGATTTACGAAAACAAGCGTATTCCCGTGCCGGATTTTTTACCTTGATTCCAATGCTGCTGATAGGCGTGTTGGTTTGGAGTGGAATGAAGAATGGGGTGGTGAATAACGATACTAATTGTAAGGAAATTGAGAGGGCTAAGACAGAGTTAAAGACTGCAAATGAAGTAATAAATTCGATTGTTTCTTTACAGGGTACAATGGAGGAGATGTTTGAAGCAAGAGAAATTTTAGAAGAGAAATATAAGAAGGCTTTTGATGAGGACCCTTCCCGTACCTCAGATGAAAAGTCAGCATTAGAAGAAAATGAAAATGCCATACAAAATTTTCTAAATATTCAGCAGAAGGAAAGTGATACTATCCTTCGGACAATTATTACTCAGTGGGATACTGAACTTAAGTTAGGTACTAGAATATGGACAGACTACACGGGAGGTTCTGATGATGAGGCGGAGATGGCAAAGCTAGAACAGGAAAATGAAAAGTTAAAAAAAGAAAATCAATTCTTAGAACAAAAAAATAGAGATGCTGGACCTACGAATTCTCGCCTGGAAAATAAGATAAGTCAGTTAGAGGGTGATAAAGAGGAACTTAATTCAAAATTAGGTTCTTTGAAAAATCTTATCGGAACGCATGTAAATCAAATGAATGGCTTAAGAATTGATTTGGGACCCAAAATCGACGATATACCAGAAATTGTTAATAAAGGAAATGATAAAAAAATATCAGATGAGGAGAGAAGAAAAGTGGATAATTTGATTCGAGAAATACAAAGTACAATAAGTGATATGAAAAATAAATTGGATTTATTAGATTCTAATAAATCGAGATACTAACAGATTAGAAGTTAAGCCTTATCAAAAAAAGTATGTCCGATTTTGAGTGCCTTCCTTCATTTAGAAAAAAAGAGTGGCTATTAGATCATTTTCAGAATACAGCAAAATATAACCGAATCCATAGTATCTTCGATGGTAAAGGTAGCTGTTGCCATTGCGGTCATTCCACATAACAGTTATATTAATTAGATAAAATAGGTTTTAAAAATTTTCAGCTAACTAGCCATAAAATTATCATTCTTAACTTACTTATTAATACTGATTTTTTGGAGAAAACCCAGAGGAAAAATTCTATTGTGTAATTCTTAGAAATACAATGGAAAATTAAGCTCCTAATTTTGATAAGATTTCAATATCATATTAGAATTAGAATTTTAAATCCTTCCGTAAAAACTTGATCTATAAAAATCCACCTGAAAGGGCTTTCCTAACAGGTGGATTAATGATCAATTCTTTAGAAAAATCAATGGCTCAAATAATCATATCTTCCTCAATAATAATACTATCACCACTGCCACCTTTGATTTGACGCTGTCCTTTTTTTGTGATCTTACTGGACGGTAGTTTTGAAGAGGTTAGGGTAGAAAATTGATTTTTCAGGATTGCAATACTTGGCTTTTTCATAACGTAAATGAATTGTGATTGAGGACATAGCAATGGCTGTTGAACCGGTGTCGCTTCAATCGGGTTAAAGAAGAAAAACTTAATTTAAAGAGGGAAACCCTCGGGTACGCTACGAAGAAACCACTTATTCAGAAATGAAAATGGCCATTACAGAAAGGGTAGAGGAGTTTACAGAAAACTAATACCTTTTTACAGGATATTTAATTTTAGGACTGGGAAAAAATAACAGAGAATAGAAATTATTTGAAGTGTTAGTTCTTAGGTCTGCGAGTTTTTAGCAAGTTGGCTTTTTCTTCCAAGGCCTTTTTAAAGTTTTTGGAGTAAGGAATATATTCGTGTTTATCACCAATATTTATTTTGACTTCCCTTTCATTCATCTCACTAAGTTTGTAGATATTGATGATAAAGGATTTATGAATACGCAGAAAGATAGGATTGGCGATGTCTTTTTCAAATTTGGTAAGGGTGGGAGTATATTCGATAGGGCCGTGATCTGTCATAATGCGGGTGTGTCCATCGTAACTTTCAAACCAGCAGACATCTTTGTAAAAAATAGTCCGTTTGCTATTTCCTATTCCAAGTTCCTTGATAGTGAAAAAATCCTGCTGCTTTGATTGCTCTTTTTTTAATCGTTCAATTTCATTCTTTGCTTTTTCGATGTTGGCTCGTAGTTGTACGTCATCAAACGATTTACTTAAGATAGCCACGCTGTTTATTTTGGCAGCTTTACTCATTAATTGTGAATCAGTAAGCATGGATGAATAAAATATAATGGGGGTATTATTTATTTTTGTAAAGCTCTGCGCCAGAAGTATACCTCCTTCCTGGCTGTCTTCTAATTCTATATCCATGATCACAAGATCGGGAGGAAAATTATGGAATAGCCGTAGTCCGTCACTGGTGGTTTTGGCAATACCAGTGACTTCATGTCCGAGTGCTTTGAGGAATCTCACCAATCGCCGGGCGGGTCTTGGATAATCCTCGACAATAAGAATTTTGAGGTTTTCCATTTAGAGCATTGAAATTGTTTGATAATCAAAATTGAACTTGAAGGTTAAACCTTTGAGGGAATCAATTTTAGTTTTGCCTTTTAATTTAGAAATGAGACTATCCAGTATTTCGAATTCAGCAGGGTTTACCAGAGAAATGTCTTGAGTCTTTTTAATACCTTGACCATTATCGCTATATATTAATTGTATGGTATGGTCTCCAAGTTTTTTCAGTGAAATATTGATAACCGGATCGTTTACATCATTAAAGGCATGTTTAACTGAATTAGTAAAAAGTTCTTCCACCGCAAGAAAAAGTGGACGGATCGCTTTTTTACTTATTTTGATTCCTTCATCACAATTTATATGGACTTTTGTGGACCTTGTTTTATTGGCTAGTGAGGTTAGTTTTTCACATAAATCAATAAATCCCAATCTGAAATTTTGACTGGCTTTACTCCCATCATCTTCGACGGCCTTAATGGTATTATAAACTATGGATGAGGCATGCACAAGGCTTCTTGTTTTTTGGAGCGCTTGTTGCGTTTCTTTATTTTTAGTGAAACTTTCCTGCTCTTCAAGATTATTCAGAATTAATCCATAATTATTATCTACCACATGATTTTCTGCAATGCGTATTTGTTCTATCATTTCTTTTCTCTGTACTGCGACGGTTTTATTCTGACGTTCTCTATAATATAAAAAATAAGTGATACCAGAAATCAATAAAAAAAGTAGAGCAACCGCAGCTCCAATAGCTTTGTCCCTGGTGGCTTCAACGCGCCCGTAGGGTCTGGTGGTAGTACCTATGCAGGTATTCACACCGCAGCAGTAGCCAATGCCGCAGCCTTGATAGATAATGCCAACAATGCATGGGATTTTACCGCTGTACCCGGGCAAGCAGAATTTGAGTTTACCGCCCCCGAAGTACATTATAATGTTGGGGATTTAGTAACAATTCCTTGGATGATTGACCAAAACGATACCGGTCCGTTTATGATAGAGACGCTTACGCCACAGGGTGATATAATTATCCAAGAATATCCGGCACAAGGCGCAACTACCACCGGAACGATTGAATTCCAAGCTATGTTAACAGGACAGGCAAGCGTTCAGGAATTTGACTTTTTTGAATGTCCAGGCTTTTTTGAGCCAGGTACGATTGTGCGCGGAACTTCAGATTTACAAGTCCCTTCTTTATTGGGTAAAAATCTATCAGCCGACGGCGATACCGAAAGGTACCTAATGCGCAACCTCCAAAACTACGTCTATATCATGAATGGTAGTGACCGCAGCAATACCGTAGCTTTTGAGAATCGTTTGCCGCAGGTAGCCATTCAAGATGGTATCGATGAGGCAGATACTGATACATTAGGTACCGTCAAGATTAGTACAACGATTGACGCAACAGAGTTGATAAACGATGGCAATGTCTTCCTTATCCGTCATTGGGATTTTGACCAATCGGGAGCAGATGCAGATGCGCACGTTAAATTCTTTTTGACTCAAACAGAATTATCTTCTTTAAAAACGGCGGCCAACAGCATGGCAAGTGATGCTGTCTTTTTAAGCCAATTATACCTTTATAAATATCAAGGTGGCGGCGAACCGGGTTCAGGAAGTCCTTTGATTCAGTTGACACTATCAACGGGCATCGCTTCTGAAATTAGTGCGACGACTTATTACTACGAGGCGGAGGTTTGTGGTTTTGCGGGTAGTTACTATTTAGGAACGGCTACCGATACGGATATGGATGGCGTACCTGATTTGACGGATATTGATGATGATAATGATGGAATTTTAGATAGCGAAGAATGCGCGTTGACGCAAAGTCCCATGTTATTTGGTACGCATCCTACTGCCGCTACCTACCGATTAGCAAATGATGTAGAAGTAATTCAAACGCTTATTGGAGCTGGCCCCAGTTATTTAGGAACTGGTTGGTCAAACGATAATGGAGACATCGCCACGGAAAGTAATGCTGGAGTAAACCTTAGTTTCGACGTGCCTGTAATTGTTACCATTCTACCCGCATTAGACAACAATCCTCCTAATTTTGGATTGTCAAGTGGATTAGATGAACGATACATATATATATTAGATGCTGGGGCAAGTTTTACAACAACCAATAATCTTGGAATTGCCACCTTTGCAGATGGGACAGGAGCAAACACCAATACAACTACTTATGCGGGGGAAAACGCTTTAATCTTAAGGTCCAATGGTAGCAATAGAGGCGGATGGTCTATTACAAGTACACCAACCCGTACATTTAGTTTAACTATGGTTAATGGGAATACCGTTGGAGATTGCAAAATACTAATAACACCAGCCGAATGTACGGATAAAGATGGAGACGGCATCGCCAATCACCTCGACCTTGATTCCGATGGCGACGGCTGCTACGACAGCTACGAGGCTGGTGCAACAGGCGTTACTACGATTGGTAGTGCGACGGACAGCCTTGCAGCGACTACCGCAGCCGAAGTAGGACTGAATGGTTTAGCTAATTTCTTAGAAAATAGTGATACGGACACTGCAACAGTAAATTATACCGCTACTTATGCCAATGCATTAGATAGCTTAGTAATGACCTGTCCCGAAGATTGTGCAAGTTTAAATAATACTGGCGATCATTGTGATTTTGATGGCGATGGAGTCGTAAATGGGGTAGATTTGGATGATGATAATGATGGAGTGTTGGATACCGAGGAATGTATCCCTGCACGTTCAGCAATTTTTTACAATTACTCTCTAAATGGAATAAGTCCGCAAACTACATCTTCAATTTTTGTTGCTGCTTCTAATCCTGATATAACATGGAGTAATTTGCCAGGCACCGTACAACAGTCTGGAGGGTTATTCATTGAACGAGATGATATGGAGGCTAATCTTGCGGATGCCAAAGCAAATGCGACCTATTATGATTTTGTATGGAGTACGCCTGCTGATTTGCCGTTTATCGCTACCTTAGAAGAAATCAGAATAGTTGAGAATGCAAGTAACGATTACGTTGGAACGTTGGAAGTTTCTGATGATAACTTTGCTACGCCGGGAGTAGAATTATTTACAGAAGTGATAGGTGATATCCCATCTGGTCAACAAGGTTTTGACTTGAATGTACCGGATGTAGCACTTGCTCCAAGCACGACCTATACTTTCAGATTTTATCCTTACAACCCGGTTACAACGGTGACGAGTTTTGATAATCATCCTGTTCCAACGATGACTTTCAAGATATCCGGTTGTCAAGATACAGATGGTGATAATATTCCTAATCACCTCGACCTCGATTCTGACGGAGATGGCTGTTATGACAGCTACGAGGCAGGCGTTATTGGCGCAACCAACTCAGGTGCGGCAAGCGATAGTTTAGCAATTGTAACAACGGATACGACTGGCGTAGGCGCCAATGGTTTTGCCAACGCTTTAGAAACAAATGGCAATGGTGTTTATACAGATACCTATACTTACTCACAAGCACTTGACGGCATCAACTATTGTGAAGATAACGATGGTGATGGTGTGCCGGATGAGTTAGATATTGATGATGACAATGACGGTATTTTGGATAGCGAAGAATGTTATAAAATTACAGCACCCTTATTAACAGAATCAAGCAATGCTACACTTGTAAATACGTGCATTACGGGTGACTCAGTTAATGTAGGTGCGTCGATTGCCAACCATGTTATCAGAAGAAGAGTATTTACCGTTCCTCCAACGCCAAATTCTACTGGCGCAGGATTCCTCACCGTCAATAAATGGTGCTATAAGGAAGAATTGATGCAGGGCTATACGGATTTCAGTAATGTAACCGAGGATTTAATCTCCGCCTTCCCAGATGTTCCGAGTAGTAATATTTTGAACAGTTATGGGGTGGAATATACCTTTTGGTTAGAACCGGGAGAATACACCACTGCTGGTGGTTGGGATGATGGCTATTCATTAGCGTTCTCTTATACAGGGTTTCAAGATGATATGATTTTAGCTGCCTCAGAAGGGTGGACTGGCTCTACGTCTTTTGAACCCACTACTTTCTCTTTGACCCAGAGAGCCTTGGTTCAGTTTAGAGGAACTGATTTTAATGGAGCAATTAATGCAAGTGGAACGAATGATTTTTTCAAAATAGGTAATAATAATAGTAACAGCACTGACACTACGCTTGCTCAGATTTTGGCTGTTGCAACATGTGATACTGATTTGGATGGTATCCCTAACCACCTCGACCTCGACTCCGACGGTGACGGCTGCTTCGATGCCTTCGAGGCGGGTGCAGTTTCCTTACCGACAGATAGCTTGGCAGTAGTCACGACCGATACGACTGGAGTAGGCATGAATGGTTTTGCTAATCATCTCGAAAGCGGAGATTCTTTGCTGGCAACAGCGAATTATGCAGTAACGTATAACTATGCAATTGATTTGACCATGAATATGTGTAAGGATTCTGATGGTGATGGTGTAGTGGATGCCATAGATTTAGATGATGATAATGACGGCATCTTAGACAGCGAAGAATGTGATTTTGCCTCTAAGGCATACTCGTCTGCAAGTTCATTAAACGTAGGGGTAGGCGTAACAGGAGTAGATGGATTTTTAGATGTAAGTTCAGATTTTGAACTTCCTGATAGTAGTATTATTTTAAATTGGGAAAATTTAAATACTCGTACAAGTACTGGAGCATTCGCTGTCTCTCAATCTGAACCAACTACCTTTACAGTTACGGGCACAACAGCAGTTGAAGTTACTATTTCACATGGCGGCGTTTTATCAACAGGAAACTTTGATGGATTTAATGCTTTGGATAATGCTGCTTACGAACTCATCTCTATTTTAGAATCTGGCTTTACAAGCAGTATAATGGGTAATCAGTATAGAGTGACAGAAAGCGGATCAGACGGGATTAACGATGCTGGTCTTACATGGAAGTCTATTGGTTCCGCTTCCTCCTTTGAGGTAGTTACAGGAGCAACTGCACTAACAAACAATTACCTGATTACTTTATCACTTTGCCGAGATACAGATGGTGATGGTATTGCGAATAGTCTTGATCTCGACTCCGACGGTGACGGCTGCTACGATAGCTACGAAGCAGGCGTAATTGGTGCAACTAATTCAGGTGCAGCAACCGATAGTTTGGCGATTGTTACCACAGACACCACAGGAGTTGGCGCCAATGGTTTTGCCAATGCGCTGGAAACAACAACTGAAGGTACGTACGATGGTACGTATATTTATGCCAATGCGATAGATAGCTTAATCGCAACGTGTCATAATAGTGCACCATTTGCAGAGAATGATATTAACACCACGGAAGTTGGTTCACCCGCCACCGGAAATGTATCCACCAATGATACAGATCCGGAGGGTGGAACTTTAACGGTTTCGACGACTCCAATCAGCCAAACGGGTGGAACCGTAA
>CALLLR010000063.1 GCA_938008185.1 uncultured Saprospiraceae bacterium | reverse complement strand
GAAAAAATTAGCGCGGTGGCACAAGCCAATACCCCTTTTATGGATCATCTATGCAAAAACTACCCCAATAGTACGCTGGTTACTTACGGTGAAGAAGTTGGCCTTCCCGAAGGTCAGATGGGAAACTCTGAGGTAGGGCACTTAAATATAGGAGCTGGACGAATCGTGTATCAGGATTTTGCGAGAATAAATAAATCTATTGCGGATAAAGAATTCTACACACATCCGGTTTTTACGGAGGCAATGGACTACGCTAACGAAAACGATAAGTCCGTTCACTTTATTGGTTTACTTTCTGACGGCGGTGTGCATTCGCATACCAAGCACTTGTATGCCCTTTGTGATATTGCCGAAAAAAAGGACGTTAAAAATACTTTTGTGCACGCATTTCTGGATGGTCGGGATGTTGATCCTAAAAGCGGGAGCGGTTACCTGAGTAGCTTACAGGATTACCTGAAAGATAAACCAACAAAACTTGCGAGTGTGGTCGGTCGATACTACGCAATGGATCGGGACAACCGCTGGGAACGAATTAAACTGGCCTACGATTTATTGGTAAAAGGAAACGGCGCTCCAACCAAAGACCCCGTAACGGCGGTGACCAAAAGCTACGAAGATGACGTAACCGACGAATTTATTAAGCCGATCGTTTGTGTAGATGAAAATAATGATCCCGTTGGTAAAATTCAGCCGGACGACGTGGTGATCTTTTTCAATTTTAGATCCGATCGTCCAAGGGAAATTACCAAAGCCTTGTCACAAAAGGATTTTCCAGATTACGAGATGTCCAAGCTACCCTTGTACTTCGTGACGATGACCCGCTACGACGAAAGTTTTAAAAATATCAACGTTGCGTTTACTAAAGATAATTTAAAGAAGACCCTGGGTGAAGTAATTTCCGATGCGCAGCTTTCGCAAATCAGAATTGCGGAAACCGAAAAATATCCACACGTTACTTTTTTCTTTTCCGGAGGAAGAGAAGAGCAGTTCGTGGGAGAAAATAGAATCATGGTCGATTCTCCTAAAGTAGCTACTTATGATTTACAACCTGAAATGAGTGCTAAACCAGTCACGGAAAAAATTATTCAAGCTATCGAAAATTTTCAACCAAACTTCATTTGTCTTAATTATGCTAATACCGATATGGTTGGACATACGGGAGATATGTCGGCGGCCATCAAAGCGGCAGAAACCGTGGATGAATGCTTACAAAACCTTATTCAGACCGCGCTCAATCACGATTATCAAGCCATTATTATTGCTGATCACGGCAATTCGGATGTAATGATCAATCCGGATGGATCGCCTAATACCGCACATACGACCAATCCGGTCCCGTGTATATACGTGAGCAAAAGAGCAGATAATCTGGTCTTATCAGATGGAAAATTAGGGGATATTGCACCTACCATTCTTAATATGATAAACGTTACGGTACCAGAAGAAATGACTGGAAATAATTTATTAAAAACAAAAAATGCTTAGTACTCTTAAGTCAATTTTATTTTATTCGTCTTTCATTATTCTTTATTTCAGTGCTTGTGTTTCCACTGAAATAAGTCCACCAGTAACTAATGGATTTTTTGACCTATCTGATTTTATGGATAAAGAAATCGAAAATAAAAAGGATCGGGTAAAAAAGCTACGGAAGACAATTTCCCTTGATGAAGTTACCGAAACCAAGGAATTAGAAAATTTTGATTTTGAAAAAGAAACAGCACTTTTTCGCACGGCAGATATCAATAAAGTTGCCTGGCTAGATCGTTACGAAACAGACAGTATTTTCTATAAAAGCGGTCAACTGGAAAAACTAGTTTATAAAAATATAACCAATGATTTAAGGACTAAAAGTCTGATTATTTATTTCAATACCAAAAATATTATTGACAGTATTTTAGTCGAACAATCCGCAACCAGCACCTTAGCCAAGTCCGTACAATATCTACGCTATCTTCCAGCTTCTGGATATCGAATTGAAAATCAGCAGGATATTACCGCTTTAACTCCGCATAAATTAATTGTTGACGTAATGTTTGTCTATTAATGCGCAGGTGTCCAGGAACGTCCCGCATTCTTTCTATATCATTGACTACTTCTCCGTACTGATCCGTTAACACCACCACCACCCGACGGTTATATTTTCTACCGTTTGGTTCGTCTTTTCCGTCTACAGAAATATTAATGGCCACGGGTGTAGACTCTCCAAAGACCTTTACTTTAATTCTTCCGAAATGAATACCCTTTGCCACGAGGTAATTTCTGGCAGCCCTCGCTCTTCGGATAGAGAGTGCGAGATTAAAATCCGCCGATCCACTGGCATCGGTATGTCCCTGAACAGTGATGAATAGACTTGGATTTCTTTTTAGTTTTAGGAAAATTTTATCCAGACTTTCTTTCGCTTCCAACGACAGATTAGATTTACCAAATCCAAAGTAAAAATGACGAATATAAAGATGTTCGGTATTGATATTGGTGTAGATTACTCCTTGGTCAGCAGCAGGATCATTGGCTTCACAAAGTGATTTTTCTTTGACCATATCAATAATCTGGGCATTATTGAATCCCCGCTGTACCAGTATTTTTCTTGCTGTCTCTGCCTCTTGAGAAGAGTGAAAATTTTCGCTGAGGTAATAACGATTTATCTCGTTTTGGTCCACGTTAGCGTAAATATCAGGAATACCAGAAAAAACGAAATGTGTAAAAGGGACTTGTTCAGGAAAAGCAGCTATCTGTACTCGGTAATTCTGAGCAAAAAGGGAAACGTTTAAAGAAAGTAAAAGACATAAGGATATGAGTGCCTTAATACAAAAATTAACCATATGTATATAGTATTTCGTGGCAAAATAGCCTACATCCGATCTTGAAAGAAATCAGTAATCAGCGGGGCTTTTATTAATTTCCTGGGTTATTAGCTCGACTTTAGCCAATAGCAAATGGCTAAAGTCGAGAATTAGTACGAAGATAAAAAATATTATATTAATAACAAATTTAATGTTTAATTAAAAATTAATTTTCTGAATGTGGTTACAATCTGCTCTTTTATGATTATTAACGACTTTGATAAAAAAGTATAATAACCTTCATCCAACTAAAATCCGTTCTAGCTTCCAAAGAAAATATTGATAAAAATCTTACCTTAGCAAAAAATGGCGTGAAGAAATTATGAATGAAGAATTAGATTTTTTAAAAACCCTATTTAGCGGAAGCGATCAACCGGTAGAAGTTTTTCCGTTTTTGATACAATTAATGATTACGGTTATTCTTTCTGTCCTAATTGGCTTTTTTTATATAAAGTACGGTAATAGTCTTTCTAATCGCAAAGCGCTATCCAGAGTTCTTGTTTTAGTGAGTTTGACGACCATGATTATTATTACCATCGTCAAAGGATCCCTGGCTTTATCGTTGGGACTGGTCGGTGCGTTGTCTATTGTTCGTTTTAGAACGGCGATCAAAGAACCTGAAGAACTTGCGTACTTTTTTATGGTGATTTCTATTGGTTTGGGTATTGGTGCCGGACAAATACTGGTGACCGTTATCGGGACGCTTTTCCTTTCCATGGTCATTGTATTAATCAACCGGCAAAAATCAACGGAAGTTTTACAAAATTTAATTATTCGGTTCCGACAGCAAGGACAAAACGATCTTGAAAAAGCCATCGAATTATTAAAAAAACACGCAACCCAATTAGAATTGAGACGTCTGGACGAAGACGAACAATTGTCCGAGATCTCCTTTGCCGTCCGCTTCTCCAGTCCTAAAAATTTAATTGCTGCAAAAAAAGAACTGCAAGCTATTTTTCCCGGTGTTTCATTTAGTTTTCTAGAAATCATATGAAGATTAAATCCAGTAACGAACTATCTTTATTACGTACGGTGGGCTGGCTGATCGGTGGGGTTTTCTGCCTGATGTTGGCTAGCTGGTTTTTTCAAAAGAACCTGGACAAAGTAGATACTACTTCCTTTTCTACGACCGTGCCGAAAGACTATTCCAAAGATAGTATTCCCCAAAAGACCTTTCGGGATATTATAGAAGAGAATCAAGATAATACCATTCTTTTAAGTGTCAGGGATGAGGCTTCGAAAAATTTTACCGACGAATATCGGGCACTGGTTCGAGACATGGGTGGTGACGAATTGGCCGCCATTTCTTTTCGGGATGGCTACGTAGGTATTATCCAAAATGGAAATTTTGTAGAAGATAAAAGAAGCAACACTGACACACTAATCACCGCTTTCAATGAATATCAAATAGTCAGTGTTCCAATTCCTGCCGGAAATTATAACTTATTAATTATAGATAAAGATACAATCCGGCGAGAAGCCAGAGGTCTTCACGTTTTCATACTCAATAAAGATGGTTTGATTTCGGACACCTACTCTTTTGATTTTTACG
Source organism: uncultured Saprospiraceae bacterium (assembly GCA_938008185.1). Taxonomy (GTDB): domain Bacteria; phylum Bacteroidota; class Bacteroidia; order Chitinophagales; family Saprospiraceae; genus JALZUU01. Next base: position 1,310 of record CALLLR010000063.1, on the reverse strand, counting down.
ATAGTCCAGAACCACTTTCTACTCCGGTTTTCATCAATCCCATTTTTGAAGACCTCCCCCTATTTAAGATTGAGTTAAGTGAAAATAATTTTCAAAAATTTCAAAAAAAGAGAGCAGAAGCACTTAAAAATGGCATCTTGATTTCCGAGGAAGACGATATGACCAGCGCTTTCTTACGATACAACGAAAAGTCTTATCCAATTGATCTCCGGCTGAAAGGAGACTGGACGGATCACCTGATTGGTGATAAATGGTCTTTCAGGATTCATATGAATTCGGAAGATGCGATCATGGGAATGCAAAAATTTTCGCTGCATCATCCCAGAGCAAGAAACTATGTAGGAGAATGGTTATTCCACCAAGTATTAGCAGATCAAGGTATTATCAGTTTACGTTATGATTTTGTTCAACTACTATTAACCGTCGATACACCAACTGGAAAAAAGACAAAAAATTTAGGAGTGTATGCATTGGAAGAATTTTTTGCAAAACAATTAATAGAACATAATAAAAGGCGTACTGGTATCTTGGTTAAGATTGACGAAGATCTTATTTGGAGAAATCGGATTAGGTTAGCCGAAGAAAATATTTGGGAAAATTATGTTTTTCTTGGAGGCATTGTTGACTACCGAAATATGGCGATTCTCCCTTTCTCTAAAAATGAAATCCGCAAAGATTCTACTTTGTCCAGTCAGCTTTTAAAAGCAACCGCTTTGCTTAAAGGATACGTACAAGACTCGCTTTCTTTTAATGATGTTTTTGATATAGAATTGATGGCAAAGTATAATGCTGTTTGCAATTTCATGGGTGCCAACCATGCTATGGTTGATCATAATTTAAGATTTTACTACAATCCGATTACGGCCCGTTTAGAACCTGTTGGATTTGATGCAAATGGAATCAACAAACAACTTTTTCCATCTTATTTCGACCATACAAAAAAAGACCTGGAATATATGACGGCTTATTCGAAGGCGTTGCAAGCGCTTATAGAGGATGATTATTTTGATAAAATCCTCCACTGGCCGCTGCTGAATGAAAAAGTTACCTTGATGCAAAATGCTTTTCCAGGATATATCTGGAAGGGAAAAGAAATACTAGGCATAAATCGACAGATCACGAAATCAACGGTAGATCCCATCAGCTCCATCACCGTTTTTTTAGAGGATTATGATGATAAAAATTTGACACTGACCGTGGAAAATTACGGTGAATTACCGCTTGAAATTGATGGACTAGTCGATGAGAAAAATCGAAAAATCGGATCGACTGATCAAAAAACAACTATTATCAGGAAAGAACAAAAAACA
>CALLLR010000062.1 GCA_938008185.1 uncultured Saprospiraceae bacterium | reverse complement strand
ATGAAGTCCCAATTCTTTTAAAAACCGGATCATCCTTCGATATTGTAAAATGAAATAAAATTTCATGGCTTGGATTTAATCTTCAATTCCCATAAAACAGAACAGGCGATTTCCTGCTGGAAATCACCTGTTTTTATCTTTTCGTTTCGACTGAAATGAAGGACTATTCCTCTTCGGAAGCTTCGTTCTTTACTTCTTCGGTGATTTCTTCGGTTATCTCACTGGCAGCGACTGCAGTAGCGGTAGTTGCTGCTGCTTTCTTGCTTCCACCTCCACGACGTGTACGCTTCTTCTTTTTCTTTTCCTTACCAGAACCTTCACCTACGGTGTAAACTTCATTATAATCTACAAATTCGATCATCGCCATTTCTGCACCATCACTCTGTCTAAATCCTAATTTGATGACTCGCAAATAACCACCCGGACGGTCGGCTACTTTAGCAGCGATTGGTCCGAATAATTCAGTAACTGCTTCTTTGTTTTGCAAGTAACTGAATGCTACTCGTCGGGAATGCGTAGTATTTGTCTTGGTCTTTGTAACCAAAGGTTCAAGGTGACGACGTAGTGCTTTTGCTTTAGCCAAAGTCGTATTGATCCGCTTGTGCGTAATCAAAGCAATGGATAAGTTTTTTAGGAGTGCCTTACGGTGTCCTACTTTTCTTCCGAGATGGTTGATTTTCTTCCCGTGTCTCATTTTTATAATGATTTTAAAAGTGAAGCCAATTAATCTGGCGTGATCATCGCAACACTTTTCCGCCGGAACGTACTGGGTAATTGCTATTTAAGTTATTAGTTGCTGACTAAGAATTTTACTCTTCGTCCAATTTGTATTTAGATAAATCCATTCCGAAGGTTAATCCCTTTTCCTGTAATAACTCTTCAATTTCCACTAAAGATTTCTTACCAAAGTTTCGGAATTTCAATAATTCGTGCATGTCGTACCGAACCATTTCTGCCAAAGAATTAATCTTCGCTGCTTTCAGACAATTATAAGCACGTACTGATAAATCGAGGTCTTCCAAAGAAGTTTTCAATAATTTACGCATGTGCAGGATGTGCTCATCCACAATATTATCTTCCCGTCCGGTACCTTCGTCGAAAGTAATATTTTCGTCCGTGATTAACATTAGATGCTGAATCATAATCCGAGAAGCTTCTTTGATCGCTTCTTCGGGGTGAATCGTTCCGTCGGTCTTTACATCGATGGTTAACTTTTCGTAATCCGTTCTCTGTCCAACACGAGTGTTAGAGATATTATAAGCCACATTTTTAATGGGTGTATAAATCGAATCAATTGGAATAACACCAATTGGTGCATCCTTGGGAAGATTTTCGTCAGCAGGTACGTAACCACGTCCCTTGGAAATCGTTAATTCCATTTCCAGATTAACGAAAGGCTCCATACTACAGATAATCAATTCAGGGTTCATTACCTTAAACACATTGGTGTGCTCTTCGATGTTTCCTGCTTTGAGTGCTTCCTGACCACTGATAGTCAAGTAGATTTTTTCACTAGAAATATCCTCATCTGCGATCAGCTGTTTAAAACGAATCTGTTTGAGGTTCAAAATAATATCGACTACATCTTCGACTACCCCTTTGATGGTAGAATATTCGTGATCGACACCAGCGATACGAACCGCCGAGATAGCGAAACCTTCCAAAGAAGAAAGTAGGATACGACGGAGACTATTTCCGACAGTTTGTCCAAAACCTGGCTCCAATGGTTTAAATTCGAAAGTACCCTCAAAATCAGTTGATTTTTGTAATATGATTTTGTCGGGCTTCTGGAAGTTTAATATACTCATATGATTTGCGGTTTCTTTAAAAGAAGTTATGAGAATGATGATGGATTGGCCCCACGGGAGGGGGAGAAAAAGTGCATTAGCGAAGCACCTAAAAAAGATTGCTTCGCTAATGATTATAAATTACTTGGAGTAAAGTTCAACGATAAGTTGTTCGTTGATTTTTTCCGGAATATTTTCTCTTTCCGGGTATCCAAGGAATGTACCCTGCATTTTATCAGGATTAAATTCTAACCATGGGAAAGAACGAACATCCCCTTTGCTACTCACACTATCCTGAACAATCAGTAAATGTTGAGATTTTCCACGCACAGTAATCACATCACCTGCACGCAATTGAGTAGAAGGTATGTTATTTAGTTTACCATTCACAATAATGTGCTTATGGTTAACCAACTGACGGGCAGCCGGACGGCTAGGAGCCATTCCCAGGCGGTACACCGTGTTATCTAAACGAGCCTCCAGTAACTGCAGTAATACCTCACCAGTAACTCCTGATTTACTCGTTGCTTTTTCGAATGTTTTACGGAACTGACGCTCTAATACGCCATACGTGTATTTAGCTTTCTGTTTTTCCATTAACTGATTTGCGTAATCAGACTTTTGCTTCCGTCTTTTTCCGTTCCCGTGCATGCCAGGTGGATATTTCTTCTTTTCGAAAGATTTGTCAAATCCGAAAATTGCTTCTCCGAAAGCTCTTGATTTTTTAGTCTTAGGACCGGTATATCTAGCCATTTCTTAAATATGCTTTTATAGTAAAGATTATACTCTTCGTCGTTTAGGAGGTCGGCAACCATTATGTGGTACCGGTGTAACGTCCTTAATTTTTGATACTTTGATACCAGATTGGTCGATTGCGCGAATTGCAGCTTCTCTTCCCGAACCAGGACCTTTTACTAAAACCTCAACGGATCTTAACCCGGCGTCATAAGCAACTTTAGAAGCATCGTTAGCAGCCATCTGAGCGGCATAAGGAGTGTTCTTCTTTGAGCCTCTAAAACCTGCTTTACCAGCAGAAGCCCAACTAATTACCTGTCCTGCCTTGTTGCAAATAGAGATAATAATATTATTGAAAGTTGCCTGAATGTGCACCACGCCCTCCGGATCAACTTTTACATTTCTTTTCTTTTTAACCTTTGCCATAATTTGGAAAAATTATATAAAATTGAAAAATACGATGAATTACTTAGTTGCTTTCTTTTTGTTGGCAACTGTTTTACGCTTACCCTTACGAGTACGAGCATTGGTTTGTGTTCGTTGACCACGTAAAGGAAGGCCTTTACGGTGGCGTAATCCCCGGTAGCAACCAATGTCCATCAAACGCTTGATGTTTAGTTGAATTTCGGATCGTAACTGACCTTCAGTCTTTACTTCTTCCTGAATGTAAGCGGACAGTTCTTTGATATTATCATCCGACCAATCGTTTACTTTTGTATTTTCGTCAATCCCATTTTCAGCTAAAATCTTTTTAGCCATAGATGGTCCAACACCGAAGATGTAGGTTAAACCAATAACCCCTCTTTTATTTTTTGGTAAATCAACACCAGCAATTCTTGCCATTTTTCAAATCTTTTAAATATTAAAAATTACCCTTGTCTTTGCTTAAAACGTGGATTCTTTTTGTTGATTACGTAGAGTTTTCCTTTGCGTCGTACAATTTTACAATCGGCAGAACGCTTTTTAACTGATGCTCTAACTTTCATAATATAATTTATTTATAACGATATGTAATTCTTCCCCTCGTTAAATCATAAGGAGACATTTCTACTGCAACTTTATCTCCTGGAAGGATTCGAATGTAGTGCATCCGCATCTTACCGGAAATGGTGGCTACAATCTGGTGATCGTTTTCCAGACGCACTCTGAACATTGCGTTCGACAGTGCTTCTTCAATGATACCGTCCTGTTTAATTAATTCTTGTTTAGCCATAAATTCTAATTTCGGAGTGCAAAGATACTAAATTTTAGTTGAATTTCTAGGAATTATGGCTTAAAATTCAACAAAATCTCTTCAAAGCTCTAAAATCGAAATTTTGGTCTATTTACAATCTTATCTTTAGGATGTCATACCTTTAATAATGTTTCCCGGGCAATAACCTCCTGTAATTCTTTATTTTTACTAATTGCCTCTTCAATCATAACGTGGTTAGACAATATATCTGCTCCCCCCTTTCTGACCGCTACGGTATGTTCGTAATGAGCAGATGGCATACCATCTTTCGTAACGATGGTCCAACCATCGGGTAGCTGTTTTACCTCTTTTCGGCCCATATTAATCATGGGTTCAATAGCGATTACCAAACCTGGCTTCATCACTACTCCTTTACCTCTTTTACCAAAATTAGGAACGTTGGGTTTTTCGTGAAGTTTTTTACCAACTCCGTGTCCCACGAGCTCTCTTACAACACCGTAATTATGTGTTTTTTCACAATAAGACTGAATGGCGTAACTGATATCTCCAACTCTATTACCGGCCTTTGCTTGTTCGATTCCTCGGTAAAGTGCTTCTTTGGTTGTCTGCAGCAAGGCCATTACCTCCTCACGAATATTACCTAGCGCAAATGTGTAAGCCGCATCTCCATAATACTCGTGTTTTAGCGTTCCACAGTCAATAGAAACAATATCTCCGTCCTTGAAAGGCTCGGTAGATGGCAATCCGTGTACAACTTGTTCGTTAATGGAAATTAATAAAGTGGAAGGGCAGCCGTAAAGACCTTTAAAGCCTGGAACCGCTCCGTGATCACGGATAAGCTCTTCGGCTTCTTTGTCAAGCTGAGCACCGGTGATTCCTGGACGGATTTTACCGGCAATATTTGTAAGCACCTTAGATACTAACAGACAGTTTTCTCTCAACAATTCAATTTGCTCGTCTGTCTTGTAGTAAATCATGGTTAATTCTAATAATATGGTTGTAAGATACTCACTACTTCAAGTATATGATGTGGGCGTAAACGCGAAGTGTTACATGCTTGCGCCAATTCCCTGAATACCTCCTCTTGCCTTCAGACGACCTGATTTCACAAGACCATCATATTTACGCATTAGCAAGTAACTTTCAATTTGCTGTAAAGTATCCAGTACTACTGCTACAAGGATCAATAGAGAAGTACCTCCAAAGAACATTGCAAAGCTGATATTCACACCTAAAGCAGCTGCAAAAGCAGGTAAGATGGCAATCAACCCCAGGAAAATAGAGCCTGGTAGTGTAATTCTGGTAGTTACTGAATCAATAAAATCGGCGGTTTGAGCACCGGGTTTAATACCCGGAATAAATGCGTTTTGCCGCTTCAGGTATTCAGAATACTGCTGAGGATTTACCAATAAGGCGGTATAGATGTAAGTAAATACAACTACTAAAACAAAGTAGATAATATTATACAAAGGAGAAGTAAAATCATTGAGCGCCATAAACCAACTAGAAGTTGTCAGCGCGCTTCCTTCCCCTGCGGCGAATTGCGCGACGGAAGCTGGTAAAAACATCAATGCCTGAGCGAAGATAATGGGCATAACCCCAGAAGCATTTACCTTAATTGGAATATAATCACGGTTTCCGGCAACCGGCATAGCGCTGGCACCACGTCCGACCATTCTTTTAGCAAACTGGATTGGAATCCGTCGTACGGCTTGTACAATCATTACCGTAGCCAAAACGACCATGAATAAAGCAGCTAATTCGACGATGATCAACAGACCGAAGTTTTTAGAAATTTCGAATACCAAAGCACCGGGTAAGGTTGCGATGATACCAATCATGATCAATAAACTAATACCATTACCAATTCCCTTATCGGTAATTTTCTCTCCTAACCACATGGCCAGGATAGTACCAGTTGATAGAATAATTACATTACAGAACCAAAATACAGCATCAGAAATGCCTGGATCCACTGCTCCTTGAGATTTTACCCAAGTTAAATATCCACCACCCTGTACCAGCGTAATCGCCACAGTTAATAGTCGAGTAATTTGAGTGATTTTCTTACGCCCGGATTCGCCTTCACGCTGTTGTAAACGCTGGAAATACGGTACCGCAAAACCAGCCAACTGAATAATAATCGAGGCCGTGATATAAGGCATGATCCCTAATGCAAAAACTGCCGCATTGTTAAAGGCTCCACCAGTAAAAGCGTTGATTAATCCAAAAAGGTCACCAGTATTTGAGCTAGTAGCAGCTTCCAGAACGGCAGGGTTTACACCCGGCAGGACTACAAAACAGCCAAAGCGATAGACCATAAGAATAAGAAGGGTAAAGAGAATTCGGTCTCTTAATTCTTCAATTTTCCAGATGTTTTGAATGGTCGTAATAAATCTTTTCATCAGTTATTTTTAAACTAGATTTACAGTTCCGCCTTTTGCCTCGATTGCTTGTTTAGCAGATTCGGAGATAGCATGAGCTGAAACAGAAATTGAGGTAGTCAGTTCGCCGTTTGCCAAAATTTTGACTCGGTCTTCTTTATTGACGATACCGTTGGCAACCAAGGTATCGATATCAATAGTAGTAAGATTGTATTTGTCCGCAACTTCTTGCAGTCTTTTTAAATTAAGTGCTACGTAAGCGACGCGGTTGAAATTTTTAAAACCTCTTTTTGGGAGACGCATCTGTAATGGCATTTGTCCACCTTCGTGTGCACGTTTGCGGCTATAACCACTACGGGACTTTTGACCTTTATGACCACGGGTACTCGTACCACCATGACCGGATCCTTGTCCTCTACCAATTCGCTTTCCTTTTTTCGTTGCGCCTTTTGCTGGCTTGAGCGTATGTAATTCCATGATTTGATTCCTTTAACGGATCTATAAATTGTGTACGAATAATTTACTATAATTGTTCCACTTTTAGCAGATGACTTACTTTATTAATCATACCCTGCAATTGTGGATTAAGTTCAATTTCGACGGATTGATTCATCTTGCGAAGTCCCAATGCCTTAATTGTATCTTTCTGACGCTGAGGCCGGTCAATGATACTTCTAACCTGTGTAATTTTAACTTTAGCCATAATGATTAACCTTTAAAAACTTTTTCCATTGTTATTCTACGCTGCTTGGCAACCGTCATTGGCGAACGTAGTTTAGATAATGCGTCGATTGTTGCTTTTACCACATTATGTGGATTAGAAGAACCTTGCGACTTAGCGAGTACGTTATGTACACCGGCGATTTCCAGTACGGCACGCATGGCACCTCCGGCAATTACACCAGTACCTTCAGAAGCTGGTCTGATGAGTACTTTTCCCGCACCATATTTTCCTTTTTGCTCGTGGGGAATTGTACCATTATAGATAGGTACCTGAATCATATTCTTTTTGGCAACATCCACCGCCTTTGCAATAGATTCCTGAACATCTCTAGCTTTACCAAGCCCATGTCCAATTTTACCCTTTCCATCGCCAACAACAACAATTGCTGCGAAGCTAAAAGTTCGTCCCCCCTTTGTTACCTTCGCAACACGGTTAAGGTTCACCAATTTTTCTTTTAATTCTGACTCGGTATTATTACCTCTATCGTTTCTTCTTTTTGCCATTATAATTTATTTTTAAAATTGGAGGCCACCTTCGCGGGCACCTTCAGCTAATGCTTTAATTCTACCATGATATAAATAACCTCCACGATCAAAGACTACGGTGGAAAAGTTAGCGGACTTTGCCTTTTCAGCAAGTGCTTTACCTACCGCTTTAGCCTGCCCTACCTTATTACCAGAAAAAGAGAATCCCTTATCCCGTGAAGAGGCTGCTAATAGTGTGTGCCCGTTAAGATCATCGACTAACTGACAGTAAATTTCTTTATTACTACGGTACACTACCAATCGTGGGAGCTCGGAAGTTCCTTTAATTTTTTTACGAATGCGCTTGTGAATTCTTCGGCGCTTATCCTGCTTGGTCATTTTCATTATAAAAAATTTATAGCTTATTTACAATTGGTCGATTATTTAGCGGCAGTCTTACCAGCTTTGCGACGAATTTCCTCACCCTTAAAACGAATACCTTTTCCTTTATAAGGTTCAGGTGCACGGAAGGCTCTGATTTTGGCAGCAATCTGACCGATTAATTGTTTGTCATGAGATTCCAATCGAACAACCGGATTTTTACTTTTTTCAGAGATTGTCTCCAGCTTTACCTCATCGGGAACTGCAAACATAATTGGGTGAGAGTATCCTAACATGAGAGTTAATAGTTGTCCTGTGTTATCAGCACGATATCCAACCCCTACTAGTTCAAGTTCTTTCACGAAACCTTCTGATACTCCTTCGATCATATTAGCGATCAATGAGCGATATAGTCCGTGCATCGCTTTGTGACGCTTTTGTTCCGTAGGCCGGGAAACGACCACTTCTCCTTCTTCCATCTTAATGGATAAATCGGGATCAACCTGTTGTTTTAATTCCCCCTTGGGACCTTTTACGGTTACCAGGTTACCTGCACTAATATCTAGTGTAACGTTACCTGGAATTGCAATGGGAGCTTTTCCTATCCTTGACATGATTGCTAGTTTAAAAATTTAAATTAATATACGTAACAGATTAACTCTCCACCTACATTCTTTTCCTTTGCCTGACGACCGGTCATTAACCCGTGAGAAGTAGAGACGATACAGACACCGAGTCCGTTAATAATACGCGGAACATCTGCTCCCTTACTGTATTTACGTAAACCTGGCTTACTGATACGGCCAAGTTTTCTGATCACTGGTTCTCTGGTTACCGGATCATATTTAAGTGCAATACTAATAATCCCCTGTTTTCCAGCGTTGTCATCAAATTTATATTTGAGAATATATCCCTGGTTGTAGAGAATTTCCGTGATACTTTTCTTCATTTTCGAAGAAGGAATTTCCACTACCCGATGACCTGCCTGCTGGGCATTTCGTATTCTGGTCAGTAAGTCTGCAATTGGATCTGTTAATGCCATTTTATTATTATTGAAACGCTTTATTATTTAATTACGGTTACCAGCTAGCCTTGGTAACACCGGGGATTTTTCCATTCAGAGCCATTCGACGAAAAGCTACTCTAGAGATACCAAACATTCGCATATATCCCTTAGGACGCCCAGTGAGTCGGCAACGGTTGTGTAAGCGAACAGCAGAACTATTACGAGGTAGCTTGTCCAACTCTTCCCATCTTCCTTCTTTCTTTAATTGCTCGCGTAGTTTAGCATATTTTGCTACCATCTTTTCACGCTTGCGCTCACGCGCTATAACTGATTTTCTAGCCATGACTATTTAGTTTTTATTCTGATTTTTAAATGGCATGCCCATTTCTTTTAAAAGAAATAATGCCTCAGCATCCGTAGGTGCAGATGTTACAAATGTAATATCCATACCCGTAATTCTAGGTACTTTATCTAGATCAATCTCCGGGAAGATGATATGTTCCTTGATTCCCATACTGTAATTACCACGACCATCAAAACTTCTATCATTTATTCCTCTAAAGTCACGAACCCGTGGTAAAGCGATAGAAATAAGTCGATCCAGAAATTCCCACATCTGATCATTTCGCAATGTTACGCGTGCACCGATCACCATATCCTCTCTCAACTTAAAGTTTGCGATAGATTTACGTGCCTTGGTTGGAACCGCTTTTTGTCCAGCGATCAACGTTAGTTCAGATAATGCGTTATCTGCCAATTTTTTATCGGCAGAAGCTTCTCCTACTCCCTGATTGATACAAATCTTTTCAAGTTTAGGTACCTGCATTGAAGAAGAATAGTTGAATTGCGCTTGCAATTTAGCCTTTACCTCTTCGCGGTATTTTGTTTTTAATCTTGGTTGATAACTCATCTTTAATTAATATTTTCGCCAGATTTCTTAGAATATCTTACCAGTTTTCCGTTTTCTTCACGTCGACCAATACGGGTAGGTTCACCAGATTTAGGATCGATTAGCATGATATTAGAAACATGGATAGAAGCAGCCATTTCAGTAATCCCGCCTGGGTTGTCCTGAGTTGGTTTTTGATGTTTTTTCCGAATGTTTACCTCTTCGATGATTACACGGTTTTTACCAGGAAAAACTTCCAGAATTTCTCCAGACTTTCCTTTGTCGGCACCTGCGATCACCATTACTCGATCACCTTTTTTGACCTTAAGTTTATGAGTCGGTATTTTTGATTTAGCTTGCTTAGCCATTACGCTTAAATTTATAAAATGATTATAATCCTTCGGGAGCCCAAGACACGATTCGCATGTAATCACGATCTCGTAGTTCACGGGCCACAGGACCGAAGATACGGGTTCCTCTCGGTTCGTCGGCAGCAGTTAGTAAAACCACTGCATTGTCATCAAAACGGATATAGGAACCATCTTTTCTCCGTATTTCTTTTTTAGTTCTTACGATCACGGCTTTTGAGACCGTACCTTTTTTAACACCTCCAGGAGAAGTCTCCTTAATAGTGACTACAATTTGATCACCAATAGAAGCATACCTTCTTTTAGATCCCCCCAGTACACGGATGCAAAGCACTTCTTTGGCTCCGCTATTGTCCGCAACTTTTAATCTGGATTCTTGCTGTATCATGACTGCTTATTTAATATATTATTTTCCTAAAAAAGAGCAGAATTACTTTGCTCGTTCAATAATTTCCACTAAACGCCATCTTTTGCGCTTACTTAAGGGACGGGTTTCCATGATCCGTACAGTATCCCCTTCGTTGCACTCATTATTTTCGTCATGAGCCGCAAACTTTTTGGTTTTCTTTACGAATTTTCCGTAGATCGGATGACGTAGTTTTCTTTCGACTACAATAGTGATTGATTTATCCATTTTATTGCTGGATACCACCCCGACTCTTTGCTTTCTTAATTTTTTTTCTGTCATGATATTGACTTAACGCTACGATTGATGATTAAGATTTTTTCTTTCTACGGCGACGAATATTAGAACGATTGGCCAACTGTACCTCGGACATGTTCTCTAATTCCCGGCGACGGATTTCAGTTTTCATACGTGCTATATCACGTCGAAACTCCCGAATTTCCAATGGATTATCCAGACCCTTAATACCATGATCAAAAACCAGTTTGTGATAATCCGTTTCCGTAACTTGGAGCTGGCTGGCCAGTTCTTCGTCCGAATATCCTTTGAGTTCTAAAAATTTCTTGCTTGCCATTTTATAAAAATTAAAAACGTACTTTTTATATTGTAATTTTATTCTGTGTAATCTGCTCTGATCACAAACTTTGTTTGAACTGGTAATTTTTGTGCTGCCAGACGCAATGCTTCTTTGGCAGTTTCTAGAGGAACTCCGTCCATTTCAAACATGATTCTACCAGGTCTTACTACAGCTACGTAATGAGATAATGGACCTTTACCCTTACCCATACGTACTTCCTGCGGCTTAGCAGTAATAGGTTTATCTGGAAAGATTCTGATCCATACATTACCCTCCCTTTTCATATATCGAGTCATGGCAATACGAGCAGATTCAATCTGACGGTTGGTAATCCACCCCGCATCTACGGTTTTGAGTCCAAAAGATCCAAAGGCGATAGTACTTCCACGGTGTGCGAGGCCTCGGTTTCTTCCCTTTTGCGCCTTGCGATATTTCGTTCTTTTTGGCTGTAACATTTCCTAAATTTTTACTATTTTAAATGCCTCTGAAAAAAAAGGCAAAGGTACATTTTTTTTAATGAATTCGCTAGTGAATTCAACCGCTATCGGCGTCGGTCATTATTACGACCTCCCCGATCATTTCTTCGGTCATTTCCTCTTCTATTTCCTCTTCCACCCCGATCGTTTCCACGCTTGGAATCTACTTTACCGTTTGGCGATAAATCCGGCTTTCCTAATACTTCTCCTTTACAGATCCATACTTTAATTCCGATTTTACCATATACGGTTTGTGCTTCGGTCAGTGCATAATCAATATCTGCCCGAAAGGTGTGCAATGGTGTACGACCTTCCTTATATTCTTCCGAACGAGCCATTTCCGCTCCGTTTAAACGACCAGAAATTCTAACTTTTATTCCTTCGGCACCGGCACGCATGGCAGCTTGAATAGCCATTTTAATCGCACGTCGATAGTTAATTCTCGCTTCAATTTGCTTAGCAACAGATTCTCCAACCAGAGCAGCATTAATTTCCGGCTTACGAATTTCGATGATATTGATTTGAACATCGTTACCAGTCAATTTTTTCAATTCCTCCCGGATTCGGTCTACTTCCGTTCCACCTTTACCGATAATGATACCAGGGCGGGAAGTGTGCATGGTTACGGTAATACGCTTAAGTGTACGCTCGATGACGATCTTTGCGATGCCTCCCCGACGAATACGTGCGTGCAAGTAAACACGAATTTTTTCGTCCTGAACCACTTTGTCCGCAAAATCCTTTCCTCCGAACCAGCTGGATTCCCATCCCTTGATGATTCCTAAACGATTACCAATTGGATTTGTCTTTTGACCCATAATTGAGGTATATAATATAGTTTATTAAAATATTTTATTCTGCTTCAACTGCTTCTATCGCAGCATCCGCGTTGTCATAATCCGTAGCAATTCTATTTTCTACGACGATCGTTACGTGGTTACTGTGCTTGCGAATTCTGTGTGCACGTCCTTGGGGAGCGGGCTGAAAACGCTTTAACATTCTACCCTGATCGACAAAAGCGGTTTTAATTACCAGATCATAATCATCAGCACTTAAGCTCATGTCTGTTTTGTATTCCCAGTTACCAACGGCAGAAAGTAAGAGTTTTTCCAGCCACTTTGCCGCTTCTTTGTTGGTATAACGGAGTAAATCTAAAGCATGATCAATTCGCTTACCACGAATATTGTCAACTACCAAACGCATCTTACGGGCAGACATTGGACAATTTCTCAATTTAGCTACAGCTTCCATTGTATAAAGATTTATAAAATTTTAATTT
>CALLLR010000061.1 GCA_938008185.1 uncultured Saprospiraceae bacterium | reverse complement strand
GTTGGCATCATTCGGGCGGGCCCCGTTTCACCGTACGCAAAACCAATATTAAAGACGTCAAAATTATTGACTACTTTATTAGAATCGGTATCTCCCGGCCAGATCATTCCACCCGTGACATCTACGGTGTGAAATTCAGTGGTCAGATTACCACATTCGTCGATTGCCGTCCAGGTATAGGCTACTTCGTAACCATCTTCGGTAATATTTTCTTCTTTGGTAAAATTGAGATCCAGCAATCCACTACAATCGTCTTCTGCGGTAGCTAAACTAAATGGATTTGGTAGACTATCTCCGTTAAATAAATCTATGGTAATATCCCCAACGGTAATAATCTCCGGCGCTTCCAGATCTTCTTCAAAAATCGTTTGTTGCGCAGAAGCGGTATTGCCACAATCATCGGTGGCCACCCATTCTCTGGTAATAATATTGGTATTCCCGCAGTTAGGTACGGACGTTTCGGAAAAAGTGTATTCAATATCTCCAGGACATTCAGATTCGGCGACTGGATTGATGATCGGTGCTGATTCTCCGCATAGAATATCCACATCTTCCGGTACAAAAGTAAAGGTTAAATCACCCGTAGAAGGACAATCATCCACAATTTCAAAAGATTCGAAAACCGTACAACCTTGATCGTTCGTAACCGTAACTGAATAAATGCCCACGTCTACTGCCGGTTGATCGGGCGTGATGGTACCATTGCTCCACTCATAAGTATAGCTTCCATTAGGATTAAATAGATAAATAGAGCCTAAGGTATCACAAACGTTGGCGACCACTGGATTGTAACTGATGGTAGAAATTTCCGGAATATCCAGAAACGTTACTACTTCACAAGTCTCGGTCGGGGACGTAACAGTTATCATGTAAACACCAGGAAATAAATCAGTTCGAATGTGTCCTTGTCCACCGTCACTCCAATTATAAATTAAGGTTGGATCAGAGTATTCTGCCGTTCCGGAAGGTCCACAATCAGCGGGCGTACTATTCATCAGGAAAAATCCTAAGGAGTCTTCCAGGACTAAATCAAAACCAGCGGTCACAAAACAAGAGCTTCCCGTCGCGGGATCAAAATTAGTAATCGTCACATCATAATTACCCGCTGGCAACTCCGTCTGAATATTACTATCGTCTCCGTTATGCGACCAGGCGAAGGTAGTATTAGAATTGAAATTTTCTACTTCCAGAAAGATGGATCCCGGGCTATCACAATCGGGATTTTGTATTTCGGCTGCTGAAATAATGGGATCTTCACAACCAGTGCCGGGGCAATCGTCGACAATTTCGAAAAATTCGGAAAGCGTACAGCCTTGACTGTCTGTAATCGTTACTCCATAAGTTCCTACGTCCACGTCTTCCTGATCCCGGGTAATAGCTCCATTACTCCATTGGTAGGTAAACGGGCTAAAGTTACCCGTTACCATCAGATAGATGGCTCCTAAAGAATCGCAAACATTATTAACAGTGGCATTAAGCATAAAAGATTCCTCTAGAATAGTTAAATTAGTAATAGATTGGCAACTACCATTTGCGCTGGAAACGGTGATAGAATATCCTCCGGGTGGTAAATCATTTCTGACCCGACCCTGACCGCCGTCGCTCCAGTTATAAACTAAATTATTATTTGAGAACTCAGCTCCCCCGGGTTCTATACAAGTAGCTTCGGTTAGACTAACTAGATTATAATCAAGTGTATCATCATCAACCAGCGTAAATTCGGCGGTAGTGGAACAAACTTCTCCCGTCGTTGGATTTGTATTGGTAATCGTAACGGCAAAATCTGCGGCCCAAAGATCGATCTGTACACCACTATTCATTCCATTGTGGGACCATTCAAAATCATAAGGAACGGAAGCATCTTCTAATTGAATCGCAATCGAACCCGGTTCTGCACAAGATGGATTAATGACTTCTACACTAGCAATTACTGGATCCGTACAACCCGTAGAAGGGCAGTCGTCGACAATTTCATAAGTATTTTCTACCGTACAACCATCTGAGTTGGTTACCGTTACTGAATAAATTCCAACGTTTACTGAAGGTCGATCCTTCGTAAAAACGCCATCACTCCATTGATAAGTATACGGAGGAAAAAAGCCTGTGACATCCAAATATATAGATCCCAAACTATCACAAACATTGGCAATAGAAGCAAAGACATCTATTCCTGATTCGGTCATCACGATGGTGGCTACTTCTTCGCAATTATTACTACTAACGGTAATATTGTAGGTACCAGGCAGGACGTCGAATCTGGTTTGCCCCTGAAATCCGTCTTCCCACGTATAAGTTAGTCCAAAATTATCAAAAACAACTACCCCGTCATTATTACAACTAGGAGAAATCGAGTAAGAATAATTCTCTAAACTATCTAAAAACTCTACGGTAAAGCTCTCCGTAATAAAACAAGATTGCTGCGTGGAATCCGCATAAGTAATCGTCACATTATAAGTCCCTGCTGATAAATCTGTGGCGTAGTCTGTATCAGGGATTCCATTATCCCAAATAAATTGATAATCCTGATTGGGATCTTCCATAAATAATTGGATGGAACCGGGTTCGTCACAGTCTTGATTAATCACAATGATATTAGCAATCACCGGATCGGTACATATCGTATTCACAACCGTCACAAAAACGTAGGTCGTATCACAAATTCCGTTATTTCCACACGCAACAATACACGCTTGCTCGGTTCCTTCGTCGATGCCGAAATATTCCAGAGAATAAGCCGTTTGATCGATGGTAAATGCAACGGCTGTTCCACTCTGCGCCGTACATTCATTGATAAAAGAGGAAACTGGACCGAGATTGGTTGGATCAAAAACCACCGATTCAACTTCTCCTATTTCGATGGTAAAAGATAAGGTATCGGTGATTTGCTGGCAGACCACATCTATGAGTAAAGTATCGGCGCAATCTTCCACAAAATTATATACGATGAATTCGTGGTTTCCGATGGGAAACTCAAAAGCAGTACTAGCACCAGCCGAGCTATATTCTGGAAGAATCTCAGCAATCAGCCCCGTGTTTATTTCGCTCAATACCAACCATCCCAAAGAGTCTGGCGCTTCCGTGGTTTCAATTTTAAAACTCACCTCATCGAAGATCCAATTGGCTCCACTGAGGATAGTCATCGTATCGGCGAGTGCTCCGGGAGAACCAACGGAAATATTAGAAAAAACAAGTCCATCCACTTCCCAGGAGTCAATATTAATTGGATAACTAGCGATGCCTAAGACATCATAAGCAGCTTCGTTTCCAACCCCACAAGCCATAATACTACCATTATAAGGACTTCCATTAAGGGTATACTCATACTCTTCCGAAAATTCGTAGTCAATGGGCAGACATTCCACGATCCCAGCCTGGCAGTTTTCGGTGATCCGTAAGAGATTGTTTTGGGTAAAATCCGGGCAATCCTGCGCGGATAAAATTCCTGCGGATAGCAGAAACATTGACAAAATGATGAATGCGTCAAATAACTTCATAGGATAATTTTTTTTAAAAAAAATAGCAGACAATGTTTTCGGATAAGTGTTCAGACACCTACCTGTTGGTTTTCCAATCGAAAAATATTCAAAAACCGTACTATATTTTCAATACTGCTAAAAATGATCAAGTGTTTGTCTAAGTTTCCATTAAGTTACTATAATTGATGCACTATGCAGCATCATAAAAATTTAGACAAAAACAAAAAGTATGACCTTCTGGTACCAAAAGATCATACTAAACTACTTTAATTACTTATACAATCAAGAGTGTTCAATTGTGTGAAACGCTGCACCATATTTGGAATGGGAATGGTGAGGTAAGAAATAAAAAGGTATTTAAGGTTTATGCAAAATTTTAAAAACCATTTCTTTTAGTAAAGCTCCCTGATCGGTCGAATGATTGTGAACGCCTTTTGCCCGGAGATCATATTCACTTAAAATACCGATGACTTGTTTTATTTTAGGAAAAGGAAACTGCCGGACGGCGGCTTTGTATTCTTTAATAAAATAAGCAGAACCGATACCACAAGTCCGCTGAATTTCGGGATCCGAAGCGCCCCGGAGATGATGCAATAAATAAAGTTTACTAAAATAACTGTAGAGCGCCGGGATCACCATCACGAGGGGATGTTGTTTTGGATTCGCAATAAAATAATTGACGATTCGATTGGCTTTAAGGATTTGTCTCAATCCCAGTGCCTTTTGTAATTCGAAGACATTATAATCTTTACTGATGCCGATATTATCCTGAATGTGTTGCACGGAGACTTTGGTTCCTTTGGGTACGTTGATGGCGAGTTTGTCGAGTTCGTTGGCTACTTTGGAAAGATCGGTTCCGAGGTATTCGGCAGTTAGTTGAGCCGCGTTGGCGCTGATATCGAGTTTTTTCTTTTTTAAATAACTGGTAATCCAGTCGGGCATCTGGTTGTCGTAGACCGGTTTAATTTCCAGCATAACCGTTTGCTTTTTGACCAGTTTTCCAAATTTGGTACGACCGTCAAATTTTTTATGTTTAAAACAGATCACGAGGAGTGTGGTCGGCACCGGATTTTCGAGATAGGTGGCTAATTCGGGCAGCGTTTTCATTTCCTGGGCCTCTTTGAGAATTACCACTTGTCGCTCGGCCATCATGGGATAGCGGGAAACAACGTCCCGTAAGGTCTGGTATTCGGTATCTTTTCCGTAGAGAATGGTTTGGTTGAAGGCACGCTCCCCATCGGTGAGGACATTGCGTTCGATATAATCAGCAATTTGATCAATAAAATAAGATTCTTTTCCGTGGAGGAAATAGACCGGCTGAAAATTCCGGGCCTTGAGCGAATCCATTATTTGATCAAATGTCATGTCGGGAGATACGATTTGGTGATGTCCGACAAAGTTAGGATTTTTTTGGGAAGGAAGATTGAATCTGGATATCAATTATTGAAGGGTTACTGGCATCGTTTAAGATTTGGCTAATACCAGCGGTACGACGTATTTTAGGGGTTGTATCTATTTGGTATCGACCCCAGCTTTGTCTATTCCGCACCACAGAATCTATAAAGTCCTTTTTCGGAATTATGATTTATTACCGGAGTTGTTAAAAATGAATGGAAAATTTTAAAAAAATTTGTATTATATTTTTTATTTTAAAAACAATTAATTAACTTGCGTTTAGGTTGTCTTTAGTTAGTACAGTAGCTAAGGCAGATGCAGGACATTTTTTTAAAAAGTGAACCCACTTGTCCGATCGGCAGGTTCACAGCGCGCTTATTTTTTAGATTTTTTACATAACTGAAGTGGGAGTTGTCTTGCATCAGGGTGGCGAAGCTGTACGAGTTATAGACTTCGTCAGGAGTTTGGTGTTGGTTTTGCTCGCTGTGAGGCGGGCATGCACAGACCTTCGGTCAAATTCAAGGGGGTGGGCCCACCCGGAGGGTGTAGTCTTTTTATGTAAGCATTGTTTATTTTATACACATTTTTCTTTCTAAATCTTTCTTATCCACTTTAACCATATTCCAAATCAAAACCCCATATATAGGAGAATGAATATTGCTGCAATAACCATTTATACTATACCCAAAAATAAACCACTCCCTTCTACCCCATCTTATTTCTTCCGTCGCCAATACTGCGTCCGGCCCAGGAGCGCAAAACCGATGTATCCTCTAACTTTGAGTTTGTCTGCTTCCTCCAATTCCAAATAACATTTGTAGACTTTTCCCGTTTCGGGATCAAGGATGGTTCCACCTTCGTAGCTATCCCCTACCTTTTCGAGTCCTCTTATAATTTCCAATCCGATGATGGGCTGCTCTTTTCTATCTCCTTTACAGTTCTGACAAACGGGGTTCTCCGGTCCGGTATAGGTCTCAATAACCTTGGCCGTGTACTCACCATTATTTTCAAATATTTCGATTAACCCTTTTTTCTCATTGGTTTTATCGTCGTAAGTTTCCCACTGTCCAACGACGGATTGAGCTGTGAGGGTAAGGGATACGAGCATGAAGGTGAGGGTGAAAAATATGTATTTCATGATTGTTGAATTGTTGAATTGCTGCGCTTGTTGAATTTAAATAAATAAGGTATAATAAACATTAACGACTGGTTTAGACGTTTATTTTAATTATCTTTTAAAAGGTATTTGGAATTTTTACGTCAACAACAGTAGAATCCAGTGTTGAATGTTCCGAGGTCGAACCATCCATTAATTTTCTTCGAATTATATCTTCCACCGCCTGAAACCAACGGGGATGATCATTGAGTCCTTCGACCAGTTGGAGATGTTCGCCACCGGCCTCTTCAAATTCTTCCTGATATTCGTCACTAATTTCAATGGTTGTTTCGAGACAATCACAAATAAACGCCGGACAAAAAACCAGTACTTTTTTCTTACCTTCTTTAGCCAGTTTTTCGATGATATCACTCGTATAAGGCTGCACCCAGGGATCACGTCCAAGGCGAGATTGATAACACTGGGTCCACATTTCTTTAGGAATGCCGAGTCCCTTTACAATCCCGCGAGTAGTTTCCGCACAGCCTGCCGTGTAGCAAAGCCGGTTAACATCCGTGATGGTATTACAACAGGTATAATTTTCTTTCAGACAATGTCCACAATCGTCTCCTTTGGTAATTTGGCGTTCCGGTAATCCGTGATAACTAAATAGAACATGATCGTATTCTTTCCAGTTGTATAATTTTCCGCGTTGAACAAACGCATCAATATATCCCGGATCATCATAAAAAGCATCAATCATTTTCACTTCCGGAATTAACCATTGTTTGCAAAGAATCCGCATCACTTCCTCCTGTACCGAACCAGTAGAGGCCGAAGCATACTGGGGAAAGAGGGGCAGAACCACAATTTGCTTTACGCGCTGCTCTTTCATTTTATTAAGCGCCGATTCGATTGAGGGATTCTGGTAACGCATCGCCAGTTCCACCACGTACTCCTCCCCGAATCTCCGCTGAATTTCTTCACTCAATTTATATCCGTATACTTTCAGGGGCGATCCCTCTTCCATCCATAAATCTTTGTACCCCTTGGCAGATTCGCCCGAACGAAAGGGTAAAATCAATAACGGAACAATAATTTTACGAACAACCCATTTGTCAATTACGCGGGGATCTGACAAAAATTGTTTAAGATAGCGATAAACCGCGCTACGGGTTGGTTCATCGGGGGTTCCTAGATTGACGAGAAGTATACCTGTTTTTCCTTTATTATCCATGATTGACATTTTTTCCAAAAATAAACACTTAATCTGGTGAGTAGTTGAACAGACAAGTAATAAAATGGTAAAAAAGCCGCCTACGCGTTCGATAAAATATCTTTATTTTTGAATTTTTATTAGAAGCTGTATAAGAATGTCCAAAAAAAAACATTTTACACCTTTCACCGAAAATAGTATTATGAAAAAACCCCTTATTTTAGTTACAAACGATGATGGCATTTTTGCGGGCGGAATCCGTACTCTAATTGAAATTGCGCAAGAACTGGGCGAAGTATTCGTAATGGCGCCCGATGCTCCCCAGTCTGCTACGGGACACGCGATCACGATTCGAGAGCCGCTGCGCTTTCAACGAGCAAAAGAATTTCCGGATCTTGAGGCGTACAAATGTTCCGGAACTCCCGTAGATTGTGTAAAACTGGCCCGTGGTGTGCTGTTAAAGGACAGGAAAATAGATCTTTGTGTTTCCGGTATCAATCACGGTTCCAATGCGTCTACCAATATTATTTATTCCGGAACGATGTCTGCCGCCATGGAAGCGTCGATGGAAGGGATCAACTCGATTGGATTTTCGTTACTCGACTTTTCGGAAGATGCGGATTTTAGTCAAAGCAGAGATTACGTAAAATCCATTATGGAACACGTTTTAGAAAATGGGATGACCAATGGTAAGTTACTCAATGTCAATATTCCAAAACTACCGAAGGCGGAATTAAAAGGAATTAAAATTTGTCGACAAGCCGACGCCAAATGGGAGGAAGTCTTTGAAGAGAAAAAAGATCCGATGGGCCAATCCTATTATTGGCTGACCGGAAAATTTGCTAACTTCGACGAACGTCCGGATATTGACATCAAAGCATTGCAGGGCGGTTATATTTCCATCGTTCCGGCGATGCACGATCTTACCAACGAGGCGGCGATGGAGCCGTTGAAGGTGATGGAGGGGATTGTGATTTGAAGTTGGTAAATGTTGAATATCATATATCGAATATTGATTTGCCTGACCATTGAACAACTATTTATAATTCTTGAATGTCTCTTTATCAGTTGAATATCTTAATTATTAGTTTCTGATAAGGGGGTTATTTTTAATTCAAAAACCGTGATATGGAAAAAGATAAAATCATCGTTGGACTAATTTTGGGATTAATATTACCAGTTGTGGGGTACGCCATTTTATTGGAGATTTATGATCTGCTCAGCAGCAGTGGGGTCATCAGTGACGAAGGATTTTCACAAACTTTTCGGAAAAGGACGATCGCGTTATTGGCCGTTTGTTTTAACCTGATTCCTTTTAGTTTTTTTAATAAAAAAAGGATGTATAACGGGATGCGCGGGTTGGTTTTTCCGACCGTTTTATTTGTCACCATCTGGCTGTTTTACTTTAGAAAATCTATTTTATAAAACCCTATGCGTTATTATCTCATCGCCGGAGAAGCATCGGGTGACCTGCACGGTTCCAACCTGGTAAAAGCTTTACGACCCAAAGACAAGGATGCCGTTTTTCAGGGCTGGGGTGGAGATCTAATGAACGAAGCGGGTGTCAAAATAACCAAACATTACCGAGACCTGGCCTTTATGGGATTTTACGAAGTAGTAAAAAATATTTCGACCATTCGTAAAAATTTTAAGGCTTGTAAAGCAGATATGCTCGCCTTCCAACCCGACATTGTTATTCTTATTGACTATCCGGGTTTTAACTTGCGAATAGCCAAGTGGATCAAAAAACAAAATTTAAAAATAGCGTACTATATTTCGCCACAAATCTGGGCCTGGCACACCAGTCGGGTGCATAAAATCAAGAAGCTCGTTGACCGAATGCTGGTCATCCTTCCTTTCGAAAAAACATTTTACGAACAATACAACTACGAGGTAGACTTTGTCGGTCATCCCCTACTCGATCATTTGGCGCATCTTCCATCGGCAGATGATTTCCGGATTCAACACGATCTGGATGACCGTCCGGTGATTGCACTTTTACCCGGCAGCCGTAAACAGGAAATCAAGAAAATGCTCAACGGAATGCTCGCGATCGTCGATGATTTCAAGGACTATCAATTTGTGATCGCGGGGGCTCCGGCGATTCCGATCGGCTACTACCGGAGTCTGATTGCTGAACAAAATTTCAGCAAGGCTTTTATGCCAAAAATCATCAACAATCAAACTTATAAATTACTATCTGTCAGCTATGCTGCGCTCGTCACCTCTGGTACCGCAACACTGGAAACGGCCTTATTTGAAGTTCCACAGGTTGTTTGTTACACGGGAAATCCGTTGTCTTTTCAACTGGCCCGTAAACTGGTCAAGGTAAAATACATATCACTGGTTAACCTGGTGCTGGATTATCCACTGGTTACGGAGTTGATACAGTCAGATTTTAATAAAAAGAAAATTACGGATGAGTTAAATTTTATTTTGGAAAAAGATCGGCGATATGAGATGTTGGCGGGGTATGCGGATTTAAGAAAGGCGTTGGGAGATGTGGGGGCGTCGGAGAGGGCGGCGGCAAGGATTCTGGGGCTTTTGCTCGGCTGACTTGTTTGGCTTTCGATGGGCTTTTTTCTCGGCTAGCGTGTTTGGCTTTCGATGGGCTTTCGATGGGCGGACGATGAGCTTTCTTTTGGCGCGGGCTCTTCAATTGGTGAGAGTAGACGATGGGCTTTTTTTTTGAAGGGTTCACTTGAAAAGAAAGTTATGGGTTTAAATAATTATCAGAAATTATTCGGACAAAATTTTATAACTTTAACTTGAATCCGGTCCATGAAAAAAATATCCGCCGCCGCTCAATCTCCTCATCCGTTACTGCCTTCCGGTGACTGGGAGGGATTTTATGTTTATCAACAGGGGCCAGGAACTGATCGGCACAAGATGGAGATGCGGCTGAATTTTGAAAATGGCATCATCTCCGGATCGGGATCGGATGACGTGGCGGGGCATTCCTGGCGAGGAACGTATGATTTGGGTACCAAGTCTTGCAAAATGACAAAAAATTATCCTTCCCACAGAGTAAGCTACCAAGGAGTTATTGACGAAAACGGGATCTGGGGCATCTGGGAATTTATGTCCTGGACGGGTGGTTTTCATATTTGGCCCAAGAAAAAGAAAAAAGAAGCGGAGGAAAATAAGGAAGTGTTAGAACTTGAGATTGTGGAGGTACGGGAGTTGGGCGGACGATTGGCTTTTTACTCTTTTAACGTGTTTGGTGGACAATTGGCTAAGGATTGGCTCCCTTCTGACGTGTTTATTGAGGTGTGATGAGCGACGATGGGAGGCAGAAAAGGAGAGAAATGTCTAGTGCCTCGGCAACTAAATAACCGACACCTTATGCGGTCTCTTTTTTCATCATACTTCTTTGCTTATCAGTCGGGTAGCTACGGCTATCCTCCTTCTGCGCGCATTGTTTGATAAAAAATAGTCTCGCCTAAGGTATCCTTTACTTTGATCCCGAGGCACTAGTAGTATGACGCAACGGTAAGCCGGGGGTGTTCAATTAAGTGTGTCTAAGCAATTAGGTTAATCTACATAATTAAATATTGTTATTTATAATAAAATGTTAATCAGTTAATTGGTTTATCCTGCCTGTCCGGCAGGCAGGTAGTCTCTTTTTACGCAATGTTAATATAACAAAAAACACAGATTATTGAACGGTCCCGTAAGCCTTACTTTAACCGTATGATCTATCAGCTATTTGTTAAAAAAAACGGATGGAAAATGGTACGTCATTAAAGATCACGCCATCTCTACAGAAAAAAGGAGGAGTTTATACAAAAAACTAAGACCTTTCTTGTTTCACACTAACGCCTAAACAAATATTGGAAAATCAATTAAAATTAATGGATTTATCACCTAATTGTTGCGCACATTCCTTTATATTTGCTCCGCAATCGAAACTGTTTTATTGTTTTTTAAAATAGTAAAATAAATTCTAATACTTAACCAATTATTAATCGGCGTAACGTAAATGGATAATTAATCTTACCGTGCGTCAAATCTACTAACCAGATTAAATCTACATTATCATGATTATTGGGGTACCCAAAGAAATTAAAAATAACGAAAGCCGCGTCGCACTCACACCCGCCGGAGTTCTTGAAATGAAAAAAAGTGGACACACTGTCTACGTGCAATCGACCGCCGGACTGGGGAGTGGTTTTAACGATTCTGATTATAAAAAACAGGGCGCAAAAATTCTAAAAACCATCAAAGAGGTCTACTCCAAGGCCGAGATGATCATGAAGGTAAAAGAGCCCATCAAATCGGAATATAAGTTAATCCAGAAAGACCAACTGGTTTTTACGTATTTCCACTTTGCCAGTTACAAGCCACTCACGACGGCAATGATCAAATCCAAAGCGGTTTGTCTTGCCTACGAAACCGTAGAATTACCCGACCGTACCCTTCCGCTGCTTATTCCTATGTCGGAAGTAGCGGGGAGAATGGCGATTCAGCAAGGAGCAAAGTATCTGGAAAAACCAGCCAAAGGCCGTGGTGTTTTATTAGGAGGTGTACCAGGTGTAGAACCAGGTAAAGTCCTGATTCTCGGCGGTGGTGTAGTCGGAACCCAGGCCGCAAAAATGGCCGCTGGTCTGGGCGCTAGTGTAACCATCATGGATATTAGCCTTCCTCGTCTCCGGACGCTCAACGATATTCTACCCGCTAATGTCACTACTATGTTTTCTAATACGCTAAACATCGAAAAGGCCATCAGACACCACGACCTGATCGTTGGTGCCGTACTCATTCCCGGAGCCAAAGCTCCCAATCTGATTACCCGAAAGATGCTCAAAGATATGAAAGCGGGAACGGTACTGGTGGACGTAGCGGTCGACCAGGGAGGTTGTATCGAAACTTGTAAACCGACCACGCACGAAAAACCAACTTTTATCATTGATGATATCGTGCATTATTGTGTTGCCAACATGCCAGGCGCCGTACCTTACACCAGTACCATCGCCTTAACCAACGCTACCCTGCCCTACGCGCTTCAACTCGCCAACAAAGGCTGGAAAAAAGCTTGTCAAGATGATGCTTCGCTCCGCAAAGGACTAAACATTATCAACGGAAAAGTCGTATATAAAGGTGTAGCGGATACTTTTAAGATGAAATATCACGAAGTGGATGGCTTTTTGGCGGATTAGTTGTTGGTTGATCGGTTAATCAGTGAGCTTGTCTAAAACTAGGAAAACAGAAACCTTTAGGCACATACAATAAAAATGATATTCATATTTGATTCACGATAAAAGATTTACCTGCCTGACTACGGTCAGGTAGGTCTCTGCGTTCTTTGCGAGAAATACACTTTAGAGTAAAATCACTGATGAACCAATCCGCACATCAAAGAATCCACCGATCAAAATGACCAAATACCTCCAAAAATCCGCCCTTTTTCCCGCGCAAATCTTTGGAGCCGCGCATCCGTCACTCAATCTGATTGTAGTCATCCCCGCCTACCGGGAAGAAAATCTAATTACCAGTCTGGAATCCCTCGCCAATTGCCAGGCACCCGATGGAGCCGTAGAAATCATCGTAGTACTCAACGATTCGGAAGAAGATACCAAGAAAGTCAAAAAAGAAAACCAGAAAATGTATCAGCAAGCCTGTGAGTGGGGGTTAACTCATTCCAGTGCGCTGCGAAAATTTCACGTATTATATCACACCAATTTACCAGCTCGGCACGCTGGCGTAGGGCTGGCCCGAAAAATTGGACTGGACGAAGCAGTTTACCGATTTGCTCAAGTCGGCAATATGGAAGGAATTCTCTGCTGTTACGACGCTGATTCGGATTGTGATAAAAGCTATTTGGTAGAACTCGAAAATCATTTTCTGCAGCAACCTAAATTGCAAGGTTGTAGTATCTATTTTGAGCATCCGATCAAAGGAAATGATTTCGATAAAAACATCTACCAGGCGATTATTCAATACGAACTACATCTCAGATATTACATACACGCCCAACGGTTTATGGGTTTTCCGTATGCCTTTCAAACCATCGGTTCTTCTATGGCGATTCGGGCGGATGCCTATCAGCAGCAGGGGGGAATGAATCGAAGAAAGGCGGGGGAAGATTTTTATTTTTTACATAAATTTATTCCGCTTGGCCAATTTGACGAACTCCGTACCACTCGTGTTATTCCTTCTCCTCGAATCTCTGAGCGCGTACCCTTCGGAACGGGCCGTGCTGTTGGTACCCTTGTAGCCTCAGACGAAGTTTTAACCACCTACGCTCCGCAGTCTTTTATAGATTTAAAATATTTGTTCAAAGTAGTAAAGCAGCTTTTTAAGATAAAACCAGCCGCCCTAGCTGACCTGCTCGCTGGCTTTGCTGATCCCGTCCAAGAATTTTTGCTTTTAATTAAATTTTCAGAAAAACTCCATGAAATTCAGGGCAATACGACCAACCTCAAAAGTTTCGAACAACGCTTCTTCCGTTGGTTCAATGCTTTTATGGTCATGAAATATTTGCATTTTTGCCGGGATAATTTTTATGATAGTGTGCCGGTAGACGCCGCCGCCCAGTGGCTCTTGAACGAATACCACGGCCAATCCGTTACCAATCGGCACACTGCTGTGAATCTGCTAAAGCGTTTTCGTGAATTAGATAAAAAGACAAAAAAAATGCCTTGAAGCAGAGGTGGATAAGCTTCAAGGCATAAAGATTTTTCTAGAATGGATTATAAATTTTTGAAAAACCTTACGGTGTGTATTAGACAGTGCAAAGATGCGGGCCTTAGAAATCTCGATCAATACCCTGTTTGGGTTATTTTTTATAATGTTAAAATTATAAAATGAGCGAATTCTGACTTGATAAACCTGCTCTAAAGGGACTTTTCTTTAAAGTGTATCAGCGGGCTGGGCTTCCTTTAGTACCGTGTGTGTGTTTTTTTTGGACAAATGACACACTTCGTTGAACAGCCCCCTCGCTTAAACTACCTGGCCAATCAGCTGTTAAACTTCAAACGTCATAATCGTCTTCTCAATAATATCACAACACTCTTCCAGTTGCTCCTCGTTCATCACCAACGGCGGTGCAAAACGAATAATATTCCCGTGTGTTGGCTTTGCCAATAACCCATTTCGCGAAAGCGCCATACAAATATCCCAGGCTGTGCTGCTATCTTCCGTATCATTAATCACGATGGCATTGAGTAACCCCTTACCACGCACGAGGCTGACTAGGTCTGATTTTTCCACTAGTTCTGTCATGCGAGTCCGGAATCGTTTGCCCAGTTTTGCGGCATTCTCCTGAAGCTTTTCATCCTTTACCACTTCCAGTGCCGCGATGGCCACCGCAGCGCCAAGCGGATTGCCACCGAAGGTAGAACCGTGTTCGCCCGGCTTAATTGTCAATATAATTTCATCGTTGGCCAATACCGCACTGACGGGAAAAACACCGCCCGATAAGGCCTTGCCTAAAATCAAAATATCTGGTTTTATTTCTGGACGATTTTCGCAATGACCCGCGCAGGTGCAATTGCCACAAGTAGCGAGTAGCTTACCCGTTCGGGCGATCCCCGTCTGTACTTCATCCGCAATAAACAGTACATTATTTTCTTTACAAATGGCAGCAGCTTTGACCAGATACCCTTCGTCCGGAACAAAAACGCCCGCTTCTCCCTGAATGGGTTCTACCAAAAATCCGGCGACGTCCTCGTCTTTTACCGCTTCGGCTAAAGCGTCCAGATCATTGTAAGGAATAATTTTTATCCCCGGCATGTACGGACCAAAACCTGAGGTACTACTCGAATCTGTGGAGCCAGAAATTATCGACATCGTACGACCGTGAAAATTGCCTTCCACAAAAACTATTTTTGCTTCGTTGGCTGGAATCCCTTTTACTTCGTAGGCCCATTTACGGCAAAGTTTAAGCGCCGTTTCGACTGCTTCCACACCCGTATTCATGGGCAGTACTTTATCATAAGCAAAATATTCGGTCATATATTTTTCGTAAGGACCCAACTTATCATTATGAAAAGCCCGTGAAGTCAGGGTCAATACATTGGCTTGCTTATTTAACGCCTCTACAATTTTTGGATGACAATGTCCCTGATTGACTGCAGAGTAGGCCGAAAGAAAATCATAATATTTTTTCCCTTCTACGTCCCAGACGTATACTCCTTCGCCGCGTTCCAGTACGACGGGTAGTGGGTGGTAATTATGCGCTCCGTAGCGTTCCTCGATTTCAATTAATTCTTTGGATGATAATTTGGTTCTGGTTGACATATTGTTGGTAATTATTTAATCGGTGAATTAGTGATTAGTGATTAGTGATTAGTGTAGTGACCATCCCTGATTAACCGATAAACGAGTGAACGATAACCAAATTACACCGTTTCCAGGGTCGCGGCGTGATCCAGTTCTCGGAAGTCAACCGGACTGACACCACTGACGCCTTGCTCCTGCATGTAAACCCCGTAGATAACGTCAACAGCGGCCATAGTTTGCTTATTGTGGGTAACGATGATAAACTGAGACTCGGTAGAGAACTTACGAATAATCTTGTTGAATTTTTCAATATTCGCATCATCCAGGGGTGCATCTACCTCATCAAAAATACAGAATGGAGCGGGCTTCAATAAGTACAGGGCAAACAGTAATGCCGTGGCCGTAAGGGTTTTTTCTCCCCCGGAAAGTTGATTGATACTTTGTGGCCGCTTTCCTTTTGGTTTGGCAGTAATAATAATCTTAGATTCCAGTGGATTGTCGGGATCTTCGAGTAAAAGATTACAAGTATCATCTTCACTAAAGAGGGTACGGAACACTTCGATAAAGTATTTACGAACTTCATTGAAGGCTTTTAAGAAATACTCGGTTGCCGTGTCTTCGATTTCTTTGATGGTGGCCAATAATGATTTTTTGGCTTCGAGAATATCGTTCCGTTGGGTAGAAATATTATCGTAACGAATTTTCATTTCGTCGAAAGCTTCCATTGCCATCGGGTTAATTTCTCCGTAGTTATCAAGTCGTCTTTTGATTTTAAATACCTTGGTATTCAATTCTTCCTCATCGTATTTAGGGTTGGGCTCCTGGTTGATCACCTCGTCTACGGTAATATCAAATTCGATTTTTAAGCGTTCGCCAACGGAAGATAATTCCAATTTTAATTCGTTGAAACTATCGCGGTATTTCTGGATATTCATCTGCGCTTCGTTGCGCTGACGGTTGAGCGAACGGAGTTCGTCCTCCTGTTCGTTGATGCCACCTCTGGCCTGGAAGTAATTTTGTTCTACGGCGGTGAGGGCTTCCTCTTTTAATTTTCGGGCATCGTAACTACCGAGGAGTTTTTCTTCGAGCGCGGCGACGCCGGCAAGAATTTCGGACAATTCACTTTCGCCCTGACTCAATCCTGTCTGTGCCTGATCGAGCAGCGCTTCGTTTTCCGCCATTTGCTTTTCGCGGAAGTTCAGTTCCTGCTGGATGGTAGTTACTTTGTTTTGCTGGCGAATAAATCCAATATTCTTTTCGTTGAACGCATTAGACGCTACGCTGAGGCTTTCCGCAATTTCCCGGAAGGAACCATCTTTATCAGAAATCTCTTGTTTGGCACGATCTGCTTCTGCTCTTTTTTCGATCAGCTGCTCGTCGATTTTTGCGTTGGTGTCCGTGAGTGACTGAATCAACTCTTTAGAAGCATCCTGTTTACGCGTCGCGTTGGTGACGAACGATTCGAAGTTTTCCAACCGGGTCATGACCGAAACTTTCCGCTGCGCAATCTGATTGAGCGCTTCCCGTTCGCGGCTGATGGCCACACTCTGGATGCCTTCTTTGAGTTCGTCGAGTTTGGTTTTTAAACTATAAAAAATAGTGGATTTTTCGCGTTCCTCTTTTTCCAGTTTTTTGATGACTCCTTCCAGTACTTGCAGATTTTTCTTACGACCAATCTTTTTTCCTTCAAAAAGTCCAACGGAACCACCCGAGATACTAAATTTACGCTGCACAAACCGACCGCTTTTAGACAGTACGGTCCATTCGCTATTTGGAATATTTTTCAGCACCTCTTCACTTTCGGTAATCACCACATTCTGTAAAAGGTAGTCAACCAGTTTTTGGTAAGGAGCATCCGTTTCAATAAATCCTACGGCCCGTTCGGTATTGGGCAAAAGGCTCATCGGTTCCTGATAATCTTTGAAAGCGTCGAGCAGGAAAAAATTGGCTTTCCCCTTTTGGGAATTACTCAACAGAGCAATAGCGCGGTACGCTTGGTCGAGATCTTTTACGACGTAGTAGTTCAGGTATTTTTCCAGATAATTCTCAATCGCAACGCGGTATCCTTCTTTGACATAAAGGACATCGGAGAGCAAAGGAGCAGCATTATTCCAGTCTTTATTTTTACTCAAAAACTTGATAGATTCCGGAAAGCCCTCCAGATTTTCTACCATACTTTTGGTTAATTTATGTTCGTTACGACTGGAATCCAGTTGTCGGTTGACGTCAGAAATCGCTTTACGGGCCGTCTCAATTTCCTGTTCCGTCGTTTGAATATCCGTGCGTCGCTGCGCCTCTTCGGATTCGAGTTTTTCGACCAGATCATTTTTTTCTTTTTGCTCCGCTTCGGTCGCTGCCAATTCTTTTTCGAGTGTCTCAATCTCAACGGCCCGGGATGAAATCTCCTCCGCACTTTCGTCGATTTCTTTCGTCAGATTTTCGATCTGATTGGCGTTGATGGCTTTCCGTTTTTCGAATTCGAAGATGGCTCTTTCGAGTTCTTGCTGTTGACCGAGGAAGGTTTCGAGTTCTTCTTTGAGGGAACCGTGGCTGGCGCGAATTTCGTTGAGGTTGGTTTCTACGGTATCCAGTTCTGATTCTAGTTTTTCTTCCAGTTCTTTTTCTTCATAAATCTGTTCGCGATAACCTTCGAGGCTGTCGGTCAGTTCGGCGATTCGGTTTCGGGCATTTTCAATCTGAGTTGAAAGTTTGATTTTATTTTGTTCAACAAATCCTTTCTTTTGCAGGAGAATACTTTTCTCACTTTCCTGATCCCGTACCAAACCCTGCAATATATTAACGGCCCGTTGTGCTTCGGAAAGCATTTTTTCTTTATCCAGATTTTCCTTCCGGTCCGTTTCCAGTTTCGCTTCCATTTGGCGGGTGGACACTTCCAGGTCGCGGAATTTATCTTCGGCTTCCTGCAATTGTTTGGTGACCGTTTCGTGTTTGCCTTTAAAACTCTGTAATTTTCGAATGGACAATTCGATACTAAATTCTTTGTAATTATCTTTTAGTTCATAAAATTTCTTGGCACGCTTGGCCTGTTTTTCCAGTTGCTTTAAGTTGTTTTCAATTTCAAAAAGCAGATCCTCAATCCGGTCGAGGTCTTCGGTGGTATTGTTGAGTTTATTGAGCGTTTCGCGTTTTCGCTTTTTATATTTGGAAATTCCGGCGGCCTGTTCAAACATCCGGCGACGGGAGTTTTCTTTATCATTCAAAATATCATCTACCATTCCCAGGGCGATAATGGCGTAGGAATTGGAACCAATTCCGGTATCGAGAAATAAGGAGGTAATATCTTTTAGGCGGCAAGTAACATTATTGAGGCGATACTCACTTTCTCCGGTTTGGTAGAGAATCCGGCTAACGGTTACGGTATGATATTCGGTAGGCAGGAGATTTTTAGTATTTTCAAAGGTAAGGGACACCTGCGCCATTCCGGATTGCTTGCGCTTTTTGGTTCCGTTAAAAATCACA
>CALLLR010000060.1 GCA_938008185.1 uncultured Saprospiraceae bacterium | reverse complement strand
ATCATCATCTTCTTTTTTAACAACAACCGTTTTTTCGATTGCCTCTTCGATTTCTTCCTCTACTTCGGTTACTTTCTCTTTGGCTTGATTTTTCAAATCCTGAGCGACCTTTTTTCCTTCCTGAAATTTTTCTTCAAACATCTGCTTGGCCGTGTCCATATCAATATTCTCCAACTGCACATTACCACTCAGAAAAGAAGTACATACCTGCCCCACCGCGTAAGTAGATGCGCCGGACAACGCTACCATAGAGATACCTCCCAGCAGCGATCCCAGACCAGGAATGGTCTTGATCAACGACGCACCGTAGCGCGCAAACGCAGATCCCGTCAGCGAAGCAACCAATGCTTTACCCGTCACGTCGGAGTAGTCTTTGTCGTACAGATCGCAAAGTTGACGTATCATGTCCATTTGTACCGCCGTAACGGCCGTCAAGTCCAGCAGCGGTATTGGAATCGCACCTGCTCCCATAGAATACAGGACGTGTGTTTGGATAATTCGATTGGCTTTATCAGCAATATTATTCATATTTTAGAAATTTTTACACAGTAAGTAAATCAGACCTGTATTGCAAAGACAAGTCTATCGCATAACGAATATAGTCGTCAGATGGTTCTATTGGAGTGAATAATAGATAAACGACCAGAAATTTTCGACGATCAGCTTACAAAGCGTAATTAGGCTTCAGTTTAGATTCGTTTTTGTAGAAGGTATTGATAATGTTGACAATCTCTTCCGGGTCATCCGTTAAGGGAATCAAATCCATGTCTTTGGCACTGATATTCCCGTGTTGTTCGAGCATTACTGTTTCGATCCATTCGCGCATACCACCCCAAAATTTAGTACCTACTAAGATGACGGGAACCGGCGTAATTTTCTTCGTTTGAATGAGGGTTAGTACTTCGAATAATTCGTCCAGGGTACCAAAACCTCCGGGCATCACAATAAAAGCTTGTGCGTACTTTACGAACATTACTTTCCGGATGAAAAAATATCGGTGGTTAAGGTTGTGTGCTGGATTGATATATTTATTACCACCCTGTTCGAAAGGCAGATCGATATTTAATCCGACGGAGAGTCCACCATTTTTAGCGGCCCCTTTATTACCTGCTTCCATGATTCCGGGTCCACCACCGGTGATGATTCCGTATCCCTCCTGGGTCATTCGCTTGGCAATCTTGACGGCCAGTTTATAGTATTTCTGGTTGGGTTTGGTACGGGCCGATCCAAAAATGGACACACAGGGACCGATATTATTCATTACTTCGAAGCTGTCCACAAATTCCGAGATAACCTTGAACATGGTCCAGGAATTTTCGCCCTTTATTTTACTCCATTGTTTTCGGTTGGACAGGTTTTTATTTTTTTTAATAAAAGGATCTTTTTTACTCATCTTGATTTTTTTAGAAAATTGTTAAAGAATATCTACACGATTGCGCTTCATTCTTAAACAACTTTTATGCATGAAAAGAGCCTGCTGAATCTATCAGCAGGCTCTATTAGGTAATATTATATAACTTCCGTCTTAGCGTATACGCTAGTCAGTTGTGTGTTTCTTATATTCTTTTGCGATGTGTTCATAAACTTCTTCGAGCGAATTATATTGATCGAATATTTTTTTGAATTCCGAAACCTCCTGCGAACTCATAGGCACCACGTAGCGTAGTACATCTTCTTCCGTTATATCTTCCGCACTTAGAATGATGAGCCTTTCGACGACGTTTCTTAATTCCCGGATATTTCCCGTCCAGTTAACATTTTGTAATGCCAACATGGCTTCCGGCTCTACCTTTTTCATCGGTAATCCGTGTTCGGTACAAATGTTCTTAATAAAATGATCTACCAGTAAAGGAATATCTTCCCGTCGATCATTCAACGGTGGCACTTTGATGACGATGACGGCCAGACGGTGGTATAAATCCTCCCGAAAACGTCCTTCCGCAATCTCTTTACGCAAATCTTTATTCGTAGCCGAAACAACTCTTACGTCCACTTTGATTTCTTTATCACCACCTACGCGGGTGATTCGACTTTCCTGTAAGGCGCGTAGCACTTTTGCCTGCGCACTCAAACTCATGTCACCGATCTCATCCAAAAAGATGGTTCCTTTATTTGCGAGCTCAAATTTACCAATTCTTTGCTTATGTGCAGAAGTAAAAGCACCTTTTTCGTGGCCAAAAAGCTCACTTTCAATCAATTCTGAAGGAATTGCGGCACAGTTCACCTCAATGAGTGGTTCGCTGCTACGGGGACTTCGATCGTGTAAGTAGCGGGCGACGAGTTCTTTACCCGTTCCGTTAGAACCAGTAACCAATACTCTTGCTTCACTCGGTGCTACCAATTCAATGGTTTCCTTGATTTCAGTCAGCGACTTGGAGTTGCCGACCATTTCCTGTTTTTTCTTTTTACTAACTTTTACCTTTAAGGTCTTATTATCTGTAATCAGAGAAGACTTATCCATCGCATTACGGACGGTTATTAACATTCGGTTTAAATCTGGTGGTTTGGAGATAAAATCAAATGCTCCCTTTTTGACCGCTTCGACGGCAGTATCAATATTTGCGTGCCCGGAAATCATAATAACTGGGGTATCCGGTGCCAACATCTGTACGCGTTCGAGCGCTTCCATTCCATCCATCTTTGGCATCTTAATATCCATTACCACAACGTCGTATGCGGCTTTTTTAAGCTTGACCATACAGTCCAGTCCATCTACTGCTTCATCCACGGTATATTTTTCAAATTCCAAAATATCCCTTAGCGTTTTTCGAATGGCTTGCTGATCGTCAACTACTAGTATTCTCGCCATAATCCTCTCTCTGATTTTAATAAGTTAGTAAAAGTGTTTCAAAATGATATATAACTAAATTCAATATAATACAGTATATCATTAACGCAGTTTACGCCCGAATGTTACTATTTTATGTAAGTTTGTTATATAGACCTGTTCATCCCGATTTTACGGCTGCAAGTGGCAAGTTTTCTCAGATATGTTGTGGAACACATTATTGATTACTACAATAAGTATGCTACAAAAACGTTTTTTGTCCCAAAATACCAAATTACACAAAAAAGCAACTAAAAAATACACATACAAATTAAAATAACTATATTTTAAGGCTATTATGTCCTCATTAAGAGAATATTAGGAATGGAGCAAGTAAACTTCGCGCTATACTTAGTTTGACAGACAGTGTACCAGACTCGATTTTAATTCCCCAAAGCACGAATGGCCAGCCAGGCCATCAATCCACTTCCTGTTTCTAGACTCTTCTCATCAACGTCAAAAGTAGAAGTGTGTACCGGGGAAGTAATTCCACGTTTTTTATTTCCAGTGCCCAATCGATAGAAGCATCCGGAAATTTCCTGAGAATACCAGGCAAAATCTTCCGAGGTCATTCTGATGGGCAGGTCTACTACGTTTTGCTTACCCAGATATTCGATGGCGTGATCTTTTGCCTGGAGCGTCAACGGAATATTATTATCTAAAAAAGGGTATCCAACTTTTATTTTCAGTTCAGCAGAACCGCCCATGCTTTTGGCCAGATTGGTGACTAATTTTTGTAATTTTCGGTGTGCCTCTTTCCGCCATTTTTCGTTCATTGTACGAAAAGTACCCTGGAGATTTACTTCACTGGGAATGATATTGGTGGCACCACCATCGGAGTTTATTTTTCCAAAAGTTAAAACACTTGGAATCGTGGGGTCAGACATCCGGCTGACCACTTGTTGTAAAGCCGTAATCAGGTGGGCCGTTAACAGAATCGGATCTACGCAGTTGTGCGGCAGGGCTCCGTGTCCACCTTTGCCTTTTACTTTCAGAAATAATTCATCGGCGGAAGCCATATACATACCGGGGCAAAAACCAACCTTTCCAGCGGCGAGTGGCGGGTGTACATGTTGCCCGAATATTTTTTGGGGTTTTGGATTTTTAAGCACTCCTTCTTTGATCATAATGGAGGCTCCTCCGGGAAGTTGTTCTTCTCCCGGTTGAAAAATCAGTTTAATCGTTCCACCAAAATGCGCTTTGATATTTTCCAGAATACGGGCGGTACCCAGGAGGCTGCTCGTATGTACATCGTGTCCACAGGCGTGCATGATGCCTGCTTGTTGAGAACGATAAGGCACATCGTTGGTTTCCTGAATGGGGAGTGCATCCATATCCGCCCGCAGAGCAATAATATTTTTATTATTTTTTTGGCCTTTGATGATGGCCACTACTCCATTTTCGGCACAACCATGCTGGTGCTGGATGCCCATTTTTTTTAGCTGAGCAGCAATATATTCACCGGTCTTTTTTTCCTGGAAAGAAAGTTCTGGATGTTGGTGCAAATGGCGTCGAATCTTAATCAAATCTTCGTAATAGGAGGCCGCTAGTTTTTGAATGGTATCGCGCATGGTTGTAATTTTATCTGCCCAATTGGCGGAAAGCACTTAATAAAATATCTATATCTCTTGAGGTTGTATAATCTTTAGCGTAGAAAAAATTGAGGCGTCGAATGGTAGGTTCGTCAATACCGATCACCTTCAGCTCATCAACTGGCGTAAGGACACCAGGTTTTATTTTGGGTAACAGCATTTTGTTTTCGATTTGCGGATGATAGCCTACCCAGGTTTTTTTGTTTAAAAAAATCTGTATAAAATTTTTTAAAAATCCAGTTGGGTTTTTAATAATGAAAACCAGAACGGGCAATAATAGCAGACCACTAACCGCCAATAGTATATCCATTAATCTTTTACTTCTACGGTAACGAAAGTCGGCGATATTAAATTGAATGTCGATGGTATAAAGTTCACCGGCACTGTTTTTTGAGCTACTACCGATGATACTCAAACTTTCTTTTGGAACGATTTTATAACTAATTTTTGGTCCCAGTCGAGTCATCCACTCCATGATATCCTGTGCGCTGATATTTTCGGAGCAAAAAATGATTTCATTGACTTTATAAATATGTACGACTTCGTCTAACTGTGCTAGGGTACTTAGGTAAATTTCGGGTTGATCATTTACCTCTTCTGGTGCCACGGTACCGATAAAATTCTTTTTTGCGCCCGATTGATGAACCAGTGTTTGTACCCGTTCACTCTCTCCAATGGCACCAACGATCACCATGTTTTGGGTTTCGGCATTATCAAGATTCAGATTACGATAAACTATAAACTGTTGCAAAAAACGCAAACTAACCGTAGACAACATCGCCCAGATGGCACCCAGTATAATCAATATTCTCGAAGAACGATATTCTAAATCCAAAAATCCATAAACCGCAGCTAGCAAGAAGGTCCCGATCAATAGTCCACGGATTAATTGCTTGATATTATTTTTGCGATCGTAGGCACCGCTAAAGTAGGCCGTTCCTAACCATATTAAGATGTAGAGTGGAATATTTACGTATAAAAAAGAACTGTCGTAATAATTCGGATCTTTAAAATAATAAGTCGCCCAAAAATTTCTGAGGTAGATCAGACCGGCACCAATAACCAAGGCGTCCAACAGTGGGCGGTATGCCTTTTTAATAAAATTCCCTGCGATTGTTAATCCAGCCCGGAAGTAAATAGCCAGTTTTAACATCAAAATATATAACCACGCCCGCTCTCCTTGAAAATGTTTCCTTGCGAAGATGATCATTGCATTATAAAAAGTCTTTACATAATTCAGGCTCCCTTTTTTGGTACTTTCCCCTTTGTAATGAATAATTCTGGTGTCCGCTAAATAATAATTTTTGTAACCTCCCTTGACGATGCGATACGATAAGTCGATATCTTCACCGTACATAAAAAATGCTTCGTCCAGTAATCCTATTTCATCCAGGACACTACGACGCAATAACATAAATGCCCCCGCCAAAACTTCTACTTCATGATTTTTATTCTCCTCCAAAAATCCCAGATGATAGCGATTGAATGTTTTTGATTTTGGAAATAAGGTAGAAAGTCCAAATGTTTTACAAAAAGCTACGAAAGGCGATGGAAAACCTCTTTTGGACTCCGGCAGAAAGTTACCAGAACCATCAATCATTTTTACCCCCAATCCTCCAGCCTGCGGATGTTGCTCCATAAAATCCAAGCAAACTTTAAAGGTATTTTCTTCTACTACCGTATCAGGATTGAGGAGGAGTATATATTTTCCCTTAGCCCGTCGAATAGCCTGATTATTAGCGACCGAAAATCCGGGGTTATCAGAATTGGCAATGAGGATTACTTCCGGAAATTTTTCCCGTACCATTGGTATAGAGTCATCTACTGAATTATTGTCAACTACAAAAACTTCCACCGACAGACCGATAGAAGCCCTGACAACGGACAGTAAAGCTTGTTCTAAAAAATATTTTACATTGTAGTTAACAATGATGACGGATAACTCCATTGGGGTGGTTATTTATCCGCATTTTGGTAAGGCAGGCGGGTGGCAATAGATCTTCCTAGCGTAAGTTCGTCCGCATATTCAAGTTCACCACCAAAAGAAATACCACGAGCAATCGTACTGATGTTAACACCGGAATTTTTAATTTTTTTAGAAATATAAAAAATAGTGGTATCACCTTCAATTGTAGGGCTAATGGCCATAATCACCTCTTTTACTTTTTTATCACGCACTCTTTTTTCCAAAGAGTCGATATTTAAGTCATCAGGCCCTACTCCTTCAATTGGCGAAATTACGCCACCTAATACGTGGTACACTCCATTGAACTGGCCAGTAGCTTCAATAGCCATTACATCCCGAATGGTCTCAACAATACAAACCATTTGACTGTTTCGCTTAGGACTAGTGCAAATAGCACATATTTCGGTATCTGCCACGTTATGACAAATATTGCAATGCTTAATATTACGGCGCATTTTAATAATCGCCTCAGAAAATTGCTCACTTGCCTGAGCAGGTTGATCCATGAGGTGCAATACCAATCTTAAGGCGGTTTTTTTCCCAATTCCCGGCAAGGTAGCAAAGGCCATAACGGCCTCTTCAATCAGTGTAGAAGAAAAATTCATGTGTTTAGTATAAATACAAAAGCGAATAATCGTAAAAATAGATTAAATTATGCATTTTTGCATTCTGTAAATAAATTATATTAAAAGAACAAAAATTGTAGATCATGGCGGAAGTAATTCGAATGCCCAGAATGAGTGACACAATGGAA